>JBKWCO010000007.1:0-19694 GCA_046975465.1 Streptococcus sp.
GATTATATGAATTTAGCTTTAAAATATGGTGGTTTTACAAGTTTAGATAAGGTCTATTTGGAAAATACCTTGTCAGACCTTTCTGACAGTCAAAAATTGGCTTTCATTACGCCACCACCAAGCGTGATTAATGCTTATTTTGCAGAGATTTACCAAAATCAATCTCCTGAAGCAGCGACGGATTACTACTTGGACCTTTCAAAAGAGTTGAACCTCTTTAACCCTGCACCATCATTTGATGAGCACAAGCCATTTATTCGTCTCAATTTGTCAGGAAAATCTTATGGATTTTGCTATGAAAATGCTGATGAGGTTGCCCATGTCTTCTCAGAGCAATTAGAGGTTCCAACAACGACTATTTTGTTTGAACTTGCTCAAGTTTTTCCACAGTATAAAGTTTATCTTGAAGGAAGCAAAATTAAGATGGCTAAGGTTGACTTTGATGAAGAGGTGCTAGAAGAACTAACTCCAGAAGGTCAGCTTCTTAGTCGTGTGTCTAAGCTTAAGGGAAATGTCATCAAGTTGGCTAGTTTCAATCAGGATGAATTAGTCGAACTTTTGGCTCAGTATAAAGGGCAAGTGATTTATTATGGCTTTGCACAACGTGAATGCCTGGCTTATATTGTCCAGAAATAAGAAGAACGATAGATAGAAAGTATAGGAAGTCATGGAATTACAATTTTTAGGGACGGGTGCCGGGCAGCCCTCCAAGGCCCGTAACGTGTCGAGTCTAGTTCTGAAGTTACTCGATGAAATCAATGAGGTCTGGATGTTTGACTGTGGAGAAGGTACCCAACGTCAGATTTTAGAAACAACAATCAAACCTCGTAAAGTTAAAAAAATCTTTATCACACATATGCATGGAGACCATATCTTTGGCCTACCTGGTTTCTTGGCTAGCCGTTCTTTCCAATCGAGTGAAGAACAAACAGATTTAGAGGTTTATGGTCCAGTCGGTATTAAACAATATGTTATGACCAGTCTTCGTACCTCGGGGACACGTCTTCCTTACCGAGTGCATTTTACTGAGATTGATGTGCATAAGTTAGGCTTGGTTATGGAAAATGACAAATTTGCTGTTTATGCTGACAAGTTGGATCATACTATTTTTTGTGTTGGCTACCGTGTGGTTCAAAAAGACCTAGAGGGTACTCTGGATGCTGAGGCCTAAAGCAGCAGGTGTGCCGTTTGGTCCTCTTTTTGGTCAAATTAAGAATGGGCAAGATGTGGTTCTTGAAGATGGAACTAAAATCATTGCCAAGGACTTTATTTCCGCACCTAAGAAAGG
Source organism: Streptococcus sp. (assembly GCA_046975465.1). Classification (GTDB taxonomy): domain Bacteria; phylum Bacillota; class Bacilli; order Lactobacillales; family Streptococcaceae; genus Streptococcus. Next base: position 1,289 of record JBKWCO010000007.1, read on the forward strand.
TAAGGTTATCACTATCTTAGGTGACACTCGTAAGACGAATGCCAGTGTTCGTCTTGGATTGGGGGCGGATGTCTTAGTCCACGAGTCCACATATGGTAAGGGTGACGAAAAAATTGCCAAGAGCCATGGGCATTCAACCAACATGCAAGCAGCTCAAGTTGCTAAGGATGCATCAGCTAAACGCCTTCTTCTAAATCACGTATCAGCTCGTTTCTTGGGGCGTGATATCGGTAAGATGGCAGCAGATGCTAAAACAATTTTCGAAAACACCCACATCGTTCGTGACTTAGAAGAGGTAGAGATTTAATGGCTAAACAACGTATTATCGCTATTACGGGTGCCTCAGGAGGTCTTGCTCAAGAAATTGTCAAGCAGCTCTCCCCAGTGATGGCATTATCCTCTTAGGCCGAGATAAGGACAAGCTGGAGAAATGCTATCGTCATGTGGAAAATAAAACCTGCCTTGCCATTGACCTTAGAGACGACAATGCCATAAACGAAATGGTCGATTATCTCTATCAACGATTTGGACGTATTGATGTCTTTATCAATAATGCTGGTTTCGGTGAATTCAAGACTTATGATCATTACACTAGCCAAGAGGTACATGATATGTTTGATATCAATACCTTTGCAACGATGACCTTTTCACGTCTGATGGCTGAGAAAATGGTCGAGCAAGGCCATGGCCATATCATCAATATCGCCAGTATGGCGGGAAAAATTGCGACAGCCAACTCAAGTATCTATGCAGCGACAAAGTTTGCGGTAATTGGCTTCTCAGATGCCCTTCGTCTAGAGCTGGCTGATAAGGGAGTCTATGTGACAACAGTCAATCCTGGTCCAATTGAGACAAGCTTCTTTGACCAAGCAGATCCCTCTGGAGCTTATCTTGAGAGTGTTAAGAAGTTTGTCCTCAGTCCTAAGTACGTTGCTAAAAGATTGTCCGTATTCTGGGCAAAAACAAACGAGAAGTCAATCTGCCACGACTCTTAGCAGTTGCTCACAAAGGCTATACGCTATTTCCACGCATCTCGGACAAGCTAGCTACCAATATATTTAACTACAAATAGGGGGTTCTAGACGGCATCAAATATCCAATCTTATTTAGAAAACCTCCAGCACTATAGGTTAAAAAGGAGTTAAGATGTTAGAATACAAAAGAAATTCCAGCGATGGAAGACCTAGTCGCATTGTACAGCTCGGTTGGCTGGACCAATTATACCAACAACCCAGCTATGATGGAAGAAGCTGTCAAAGCCAGTCTCTGGCAGTTGGCCGTCTATGATGACAAAGAGCTCGTCGCCTACATTCGCTTGGTAGGAGATGGCCACTCTGTCATTTTTGTGCAGGACCTCCTGGTGCGACCAGATCACCAGCGCCAAGGCATTGGCACGAAACTCTTAGAAGAGGCTTTAGCGACCTTCCCCAATGTCTATCAACGGCTCCTTGCCACTGATCGTAGCGAGAAAAATCTAGCCTTTACCAATCTCTGGGCTTTGTCGAACTTTCAGAGCAAGCCTGTACAGGGATGATTTATAAAAATTGATGTAGAGGATTTCCGGACAGGGAATCCTTTTCTTCTTGTTTTACCCTACATTGCTTGAAAACGATAGTAGAATAGAGCTAGATAAAAGGAAGAGGAGAAAAGACAAGACAAATAAGGAGAAATATCCAGAATATTATTTTGCTTAGAAAAGCAGGTCTTGATTATAAATGTACTACGAGTCTATGCATCTTCCGATTTTTTCCGTTCTCTTTTGGAAAACTCAGACTTCTATCCAGTCTGATAAATTTATTCATGTTATAATAAGTAGACTAGATGACAGGAGAAAATATAAAAACATGATTACATCAACGTATGATTGGAAAATAAATACAAAAGAGCCAGATGCTGGCTTTTAAACTTGCCAAAGAACATGGGCTGGCAGAGACAGCAGCCAAGATTGCCTTTGAACGTGGCATTACGACAGAAGATGCCCTTGAAGATTTTCTTAAGGCTGATTTATCACACCTTCATGATCCATATCTTCTTCATGATATGGACAAGGCAGTGGCTAGAATTCGTCAGGCCATTGAAAATTATGAGCAAATCTTAGTCTATGGAGATTATGATGCGGATGGGATGACGTCAGCATCGATTGTCAAGGAAGCTCTTGAAATGATGGGCGCTGAAGCTCGAGTCTATTTGCCTAACCGTTTTACAGATGGTTATGGGCCAAATGAAAGTGTCTACAAGTATTTCATTGAGCAGGAAGGCATTTCACTTATTGTTACAGTGGATAATGGGGTTGCGGGAAATGAAGCTATTGCTTATGCGCAAGAGCAAGGTGTGGACGTTATCGTTACAGACCACCATAGCATGCCGGCACAGCTTCCAGATGCCTATGCCATTGTACATCCAGAGCATCCGGATGCCGATTATCCTTTTAAGTATTTGGCAGGATGTGGTGTAGCTTTCAAATTGGCAACTGCCCTCCTTGAAACTATTCCTACAGAGATGTTGGATTTGGTAGCCATTGGTACCATTGCTGATATGGTTAGCCTAACGGATGAAAATCGTATTATGGTCAAGGTCGGCCTGGAAATTCTAAAGACTACTGAGCGTATCGGGCTTCAAGAATTGCTCCGCATTTCAGATGTGGACCTAACAACGATTTCCGAAGAAACGGTAGGTTTCAAACTAGCTCCTCAACTCAATGCCTTGGGACGCTTAGATGATCCAAATCCAGCCATTGAACTACTGACCGGATTTGACGATGAGGAAGCTCAGGCCATTGCTTTGGAAATCAATGCTAAAAATGAAGAACGTAAGGAAGTTGTTCAAAAAATCTTTGATGAAGCCATGACCATGGTAGACTTGGACAAACCAGTTCAGGTTTTGGCTAAGGAAGGTTGGCATCCTGGCGTTCTAGGTATTGTGGCTGGGCGCATCATGGAACAAATCAGCCAGACAGTAGTGGTTTTGAATATTGAAGATGGTCTGGCTAAGGGTTCAGCCCGTAGTTTGGAATCAATCAATATCTTCCATGCCCTTGATGATCACCGAGATATCTTTACTGCATTTGGAGGACACGCTGGAGCCGCTGGGATGACCCTTCCGGAGGAAAATCTTGGTCAACTCTCCGATATTTTGTGCCATTATGTCTATGACAATGACATTGATACAAGCGCTAAAAATACACTCAATTTAGACGAGGAACTCAAGCTCAGTGAGCTTAGCTTGGATACCATAAAGAGCCTGAGAAAATTAGCTCCTTTTGGCATGGATAATAAAAAGCCAGTCTTTTGGCTACATGATATTACAGTGACTCAAGCCAGGACTATGGGGCAAAATGGAGCCCATCTTAAGTTTAAGGTTAAACAAGGTAAGGCTAGTTTTGATGTTGTCGCCTTTAATAAGGGTGATTTGCTTCAAGAATTCCAACAAGCTCAAGGTTTGGAATTAGCCGTGACCTTATCTGTAAATGTTTGGAATGGTCAGACAACACTCCAGCTTATGCTTGAGGATGCGCGTGTAGAAGGCATCCAATTATTTGATATTCGTGCTAAAAATATGACTCTACCAGAAGGCGTACCGATGGTAGAAGAAGCATCAGACACAGCACCTGCGGTAGTCCTTAATAAGTTGCCTGAATCTGCGACAGAATTGAAAGAGTGGTTTGAAGGTAAGGATTTCCAAGCGATATACTTTAAGAATAGCATCAAACGGGCTTATTATCTGACCGGCTATGGAACCAGAGAGCAGTTCGCAAGGCTCTATAAGACCATCTACCAATTTCCAGAGTTTGATGTCCGCTATAAACTAGATGACCTCAGTCATTACCTTAAAATTGATAAAATTCTCCTTATCAAGATGATTCAGATTTTTGATGAATTGATTTTGTGACCATTGATAATGGTGTCATGACGGTTAATAAAGAAGCTAAGAAACGTGACATTGAAGACAGTCAGATTTTCCAAGACCTTAAACATTTAGTTAAGTTTCAAGAACTTATGGCTTTGGGAACACCACAGGAAATTTATGATTGGCTCTACAAGCCAGAGCAGTAGTGATCAACTAAGATAATTGGCTTAGAATCTAGGGGTTAGCATTTTCTAAATTTACTATTTCATGCTATAATGATATGTAAATATTTTTTTGGCGAAAAGCCTATAGGAAGAACAAATGAAATTAGAAGATTATATTGCATCTATTGAAAACTACCCTAAAGAAGGGGTTACTTTCCGTGATATTAGTCCTTTGATGGCTGATGGAAATGCTTATAGCTATGCTATCCGTGAAATCGTTCAGTATGCGACTGATAAGAAGATTGACATGATTGTTGGTCCTGAAGCGCGTGGTTTCATCGTTGGTTGTCCAGTTGCTTTTGAACTTGGTATTGGTTTTGCTCCAGTTCGTAAACCTGGTAAATTGCCACGTGAAGTGATTTCGGCCGATTACGAAAAAGAGTATGGTGTCGATACACTTTGTATGCACGCTGATGCCATTAAACCTGGTCAACGTGTCCTTATCGTTGATGATCTCTTGGCGACTGGCGGAACTGTGAAAGCCACAATTGAAATGGTAGAACGCCTTGGCGGTGTTGTTGCTGGTTGTGCCTTCTGATTGAACTTGACGGTCTTAATGGACGTAAAGCTATAGAAGGCTATGACACTAAAGTATTGATGAACTTCCCAGGATAATTTATTCTCTGATTTTACAAAAGGCCTTAGGGCCTTTTTAACTCTTTAAACAGAATATGCTTTCTTATATAGTTTTAAGCTATAGCTAACTAGAGAAAATATATATTTGATAACAATACCTCCCCGGTTTATAATATGAAGATAGAATAGACAAGGATGGAGATGTTGTTATGCCTATAAAACTTGATAATAAGTTACCAGCTCTTGATGTATTGCGTTCGGAAAATGTCTTCATCATGGATGAGAACAGAGCTAGTAGCCAGGATATTCGACCAATGGAGGTCTTAATCCTTAATCTTATGCCTACTAAAGAAGTTACGGAAACTCAATTGCTACGTCTTTTGGCCAATACGCCACTTCAAATTAACGTCGAGTTTCTTTATATGGCTAGTCATAAGTCAAAAAATACCCATGCTGAACATATGGAAACTTTTTATAAGACTTTTGATGAAATTAAGCATAAGTATTATGATGGTCTCATCGTAACAGGTGCTCCTGTTGAGCAAATGCCTTTTGAAGAAGTTGATTATTGGCAAGAATTGACACAGGTTTTTGACTGGTCTAAAAAGCATGTCTATTCAACCCTTCATCTGTGTTGGGGAGCTCAAGCAGGTCTCTATTATAAGCATGGAGTCGACAAGGTCCCATTGTCAGAGAAACTATCTGGTATCTATAAACAAACGGTTGACATGCCTGAAAACTTCCTTATGAATGGCTTTGATGATAGCTTTGTGTCACCACACTCTCGCTATACTGAGGTTACGCTCGAGGATATTAAAAACAAAACGGATTTAGATATTGTTGTGTCAGGACCAGAGGTCGGTTTATCCATCTTAGCAAGTAAGAATCTTCGTGAAGTATATAGTTTCGGTCATTTTGAATATGACCGTGATACTCTGGCCAAAGAATACCGAAGAGATTTGGATGCAGGGATTAATCCAGACGTACCGGCAAACTATTTCTCAGAGGATGATCCAAGTCAGGAGCCTAAACTTCGTTGGAATCTTGCGGCATCTGCCTTCTTTAGCAATTGGATTAACTATGCGGTATATCAAGAAACACCTTATCGTTTAGAAGAGTTGGAAGACGATTTTTCATTCTACGGTTATTTGTAGTAGACAGTCTCAAAAGACTTATGTGATTACTTAGACTTTTGGCGTCAGTCTAGCAACTCTGAAAGGTTATTATGAGTTTTTTGAACAGTATCGATCAGGAAATCTGGTCCTTCCAAACGCCTTGTTTTCCATTTTAGGATATTTTTCCGTCGGCGGATGACTTTTTAGTCTGGCAATTTCTCTATCTGCAAACGACAACTCAGATTGGAGAAGTGGCTTCTAGTCAGATTGCGCAGGCAACTGGTAAGACACCAACTGAGGTCAATAAGAGCATTACGACATTGACCGAGGCTGGACTCCTTGATGCCACAACAATTAAGGTTAATAATGAAATTGAGATGGTTGTTGATGCTTCACCTGCTTTAGCTATTTTAGATAAGCTAGTGAGTAAGGAAAAGACAGTGTCAGGCCCTGTCGTTGGTCAACCAACCAATACACAACTCATCAAACAACTGACGGATGAGTTGGAACAGGCTTTGGGAATCTTGAATCCTATGGTTATTGAAGATTTAAACAAGGAAATTCAAGAAGAACATACTGATCCTGAACTTATTCGTGAGGCTTTGAAGAAGCTGTCTTTAACCAAAAACAAATTGGAATTACGTTAAAGGCGTTCTTCGCAACTGGAAATTGAGTGGCATCACTACTAAACTTCAAGTTGAACAGCGTCGTCTGGAGCATCAAGGAAAGAAACAGGCTCATCAGGTTTCGGAAGACTTCAAAACAGGAATGGATGCAGCCCGTCAATTATGGGGTGGTCAATAATGTTGGGAAAAGCGTGTTAATGAAGCTCTAGCCTTGATGGGAGAGATGTTTCCCAATGCTCATGGAGAGTTGGAGTGGAAACTCCTTTCCAGCTATTAGTTGCTGTTATTTTATCAGCCCAGACAACAGACAAAGCTGTTAATAAGATTACACCAGGCTTATGGGCGCGTTATCCAGAAATTGAAGATCTAGCATCTGCCAATCTTGATGACGTTGAATATTCTTACGGACCATCGGCCTCTACAAGAATAAAGCTAAGAATATCATTAAAACGGCAAGAGCTGTTTTAATGAATTTTGATGGACAGGTTCCGAAAACGCATAAGGAATTGGAAAGTCTACCTGGTGTGGGACGAAAAACAGCTAACGTAGTATTGGCTGAAGTCTATGGAATCCCTTCTATTGCTGTAGATACGCATGTCTCACGTGTATCTAAGAGGCTGAATATCGTGCCAGAGGATGCTAGTGTAGAGGAAATTGAAGCAGAACTGATGAAGAAAATCCCAAAGAGGGATTGGATTATCAGTCATCACCGTATGATTTTCTTTGGACGTTATCATTGCTTGGCTAAGAATCCTAAATGTCAGTCCTGTCCCCTTCAAAGCTATTGTAAGTATTATAAGGAAATGATTAAGAAATAAGCTGGAGAATGTGGTTTTCTTCGGCTTTTTACAGCTGTAAGAATTTGTTACAAACTAGTAACTTGACAAAAGTCTCAGGCTTTAAGAAAATAGAAGAAACGATTTAGAAGCAGGAGCGATATAGTGAATGGCTGAATTCAGTAATGAAGAGTATCTGAGAGCCTTAGCTGATAATGGTGATAGAGAAGCAGCCAAAGAATATGAGCAAGCTTTGGATAATCGTATTTTTCAGTTGCAGATTTCATTGGCTCAAACGAGTGATCCGCAGGGTCGTAGGGAAGTGCAAAAACTCTTGGAACAAGAGGAAAAGAAAAAAAGGGACTACTTTCAAGAAAAAGAGGAAAAAGCTGTGAGCGAATTTAGACGTCGTAAAAATGAAACTACAAAGGGAAGGAAAGTTTCGAGTTTTGATAAACTCAAAGATCCTAAAATCATTAGATGGGTAATTGGAGTTGTTGCAGTACTTGCAGTGGTTATTCCTGTGGTTACCTTGATGTGGTATAGTAATAACCAAAAAGAGAGTGTAACAAATCCATGGAAAAATGGTCAGTTAGCTAAAAGTAAGGAACAAGCAGCATCATCTGATAATCAATCCTCTCAAGTTGATACCTCATCCTTGTCTGACCAACAGTTAGAAGACTGGGTAGTTTCTACTTATGCTAAAGAACAAGGGTCAACAGGCGAAATTATAAAAATCTAGGTTGGAATGTTTATTCATGGACGGATGATGATGATAACCTAGTTTATGCTCAACTTTATGATGCCTATGGTAATGATGTTCTTCTTTTCCGTGTAGATAAGAAGGGACAACTCGAAGCCTATGGTGGTATTGACGGTTCAAGCGATTCTTGGGACGTCGTTTCAAAAACATATACAACCGATTAATGAAACCATATAAAACACCTGACAATGGTGGTTGAGACTGTCTTTTGACAGTCTTTTTTGGTATAATTTAAGGTAATCGTGTATACAATTAAAAAGCTGATTGAGAAGATTTGGGGATGATGGTTCTACAGAACTTTTTAGTCTCCTCGGATTTTCACTAATCAGTTTTAAAAGGAGAGTTGTCGTGTCAGACTATTTATCGGTCACCTCTTTAACCAAATATTTGAAAATGAAATTTGACCGTGATCCTTATTTAGAGAGGGTATATTTGACAGGTCAGGTTTCCAATTTTCGTCGTCGGCCTAGTCATCAGTATTTTTCTCTAAGGATGAGGAGCTGTTATCCAAGCAACAATTTGGGCAGGAGTCTTCAAAAACTTGGTTTGACCTCGAAGAAGGGATGAAAATCAATGTTGTTGGTCGTGTCCAGATTTATGAGCCTAGTGGCTCTTATTCGATTATTATCGAGAAAGCTGAGCCAGATGGTGTGGGTGCCTTGGCTCTCCAATTTGAACAGCTTCGTAAAAACTAACTGCTCAAGGTTATTTTGACGAGCGTCATAAACAGGCTCTTCCTAATTTTGTCAAAAGATTGGGGTTGTCACGAGTCCTAGTGGTGCGGTTATTCGAGACATCATTACAACAGTTAGTCGTCGTTTTCCCGGTGGAGATTTTACTCTTTCCTACCAAGGTTCAAGGAGAAGGAGCTGCACAAGAAATTGTTGAAAATATCCAAAGAGCCAATCAAAGGGATGATCTGGATCTTTTAATCGTCGGTCGTGGTGGAGGTTCTATCGAAGATCTTTGGGCCTTTAACGAAGAAGTTGTGGTGCAATCGATTTTTGAGAGTCGTTTGCCTGTGATTTCTAGTGTTGGTCATGAAACCGATACGACCTTGGCTGACTTTGTAGCAGATCGTAGGGCTGCTACGCCTACAGCAGCGGCAGAGCTTGCAACACCAGTATCTAAGTCAGATACCTTGGTTTGGATTCGTGAGAGACAAAATAGAGCCTATCAAGCCTGTTTGAGACGTATACAGTATAACCAGGAACGCTTGGCCAAATTGTCACAATCTGTTGTCTTTAGGCAACCTGAGCGCCTTTACGATGGTTATCTACAAAAGTTGGATCGACTAACAACAAGGCTTGAAACCTTCATGAGTCAAGATTTCGCACGCAAACAAAAAGAAGCAGAGCTTTTGAGACAACGATTACAAGGCTTAAATCTTCTGACTAGTGTTCAGAACTACCAAGACCGTCGAGAGTCTTTGCAACGTTTATTGGTGACTACAACCAAGAATACCATTAATGGTAACCGTGTGAGATTAGAAAAGGCACAGGATGCCTTATTGTCTCTAGATACTAGCCGTATTGTTGCAAGGGGCTATGCCATTGTCAAGAAAGATGATAAACCTTTAACAAGTACCAAGAATATTACCGAAGGTGATCAATTAACCGTCCAAATGAAAGATGGAGAACTAGAAGTAGAGGTGAAAAATGTCAACTAAAAAAACATTTGAGGAAAATTTACAGGACTTAGAAGCCATCGTCACTAAGCTCGAAACAGGTGATGTTGCTCTTGAGGATGCTATTGCTGAGTTCCAAAAAGGTATGGCCTTGTCTAAAAATTTGCAGAAGACCTTGGAAGATGCTGAAAAAACACTAGTTAAGGTCATGCAAGCAGATGGTACAGAAACGGAAATGGATGCCTAATGAGCAAGCTAAATAAAATTGATGCGGCTATCCGTGATTACTACCAAAAAAAGAATCTTCCTGTATCAAGTGATTTAATCACTGCCATCCTTTATTCAGTTGATAGTGGAGGCAAGCGTATTCGTCCACTGATTTTCTTAGATTTACTTGAAGGATTTGGTTTAGAGTTAACTCCCAGTCATTTTGATATTGCAGCAAGTCTTGAAATGATTCATACCGGGAGTCTGATTCACGACGATTTACCGGCAATGGACGATGATGATTACCGTCGAGGACGTCTAACAAACCATAAAAAATTTGATGAAGCAACGGCATTTTAGCAGATTCTCTTTTTTAGATCCACTGATCTCTGGCCCAAGAAGCTATCAACGAAATTCGAGTTCAATTGATTCAAGCATTGTCTCATTCTTCAGGAACCTTCGGTATGGTAGGTGGACAAATGTTGGATATGAAGGGTGAAGGTCAGGAACTTGATTTATCGCAACTGGCTAAGATTCATGAGCATAAGACAGGTAAGCTTTTAACCTTTCCTTTTGTAGCGGCTGGTATTGTTGCTCAAAAAGATCAACAGGTCTTGGAAAATCTTCAAGAAGCTGGTCGCTTGATTGGTCTTGCCTTTCAAGTACGTGATGATATTTTGGATGTGACTGCTGATTTCGAAGAGCTTGGGAAGACGCCTGGGAAAGATGTAGTAGCTGGAAAATCAACATATCCGGCTCTGCTTGGTCTTGAAAAATCACATGCTATCCTAGAGGAATCACTTGATAAAGCTGAGGCTATTTTCCGAAATCTATCTGAGACTCAAGGTTTCAAGAAAGACAGTATTATAGAAATCATAGAAAGGTTACGACTCCATGCCTAAGGAAAGAGTAGACGTCTTGGCTTATAAACAAGGCCTTTTTGAAACACGAGAACAAGCTAAACGTGGCGTTATGGCTGGTTTAGTTGTTAATGTTATCAATGGTGAACGTTACGATAAACCCGGTGAAAAAATCGACGACGGTACAGAGTTGAAGCTTAAAGGGAAAATCAGTATGTCAGTCGTGGAGGTCTTAAACTTGAAAAGGCTTGAAGGTTTTCAATCTCTCGGTTGAAGGCATGACTACGATTGATATTGGTGCTTCGACAGGTGGTTTTACTGATGTTATGCTTCAAAATGGGCTAAACTGGTTTATGCTGTTGATGTCGGGACTAACCAGCTGGTTTGAAACTGCGTCAGGACGAACGTGTTCGTTCCATGGAACAGTACAATTTTCCGTTATGCTGAACCTGTTGATTTTACTGAAGGATTACCATCTTTTGCATCAATTGATGTCAGCTTCATCTCTCTTAATCTGATTCTGCCGGCGCTGGCTAAGATATTAGTTGATGGAGGGCAAGTTGTTGCTCTTGTGAAACCACAATTTGAGGCAGGCCGTGAACAAATTGGGAAAAACGGGATTGTTCGTGAGAGCAGTGTCCATGAAAAAGTGTTAGAAACAGTGACAGCCTTTGCGGTTGACTATGGCTTTTCAGTTAAAGGACTGAACTTTTCACCTATCCAAGGTGGTCATGGTAACATTGAATTTCTGGCCCACTTAGAGAAAACAACTTCGCCTAAGAATGAGGTTATATCCGCTATCAAGAAGTTGTAGCACAAGCACATAAGGAGTTTAAGAAAAATGAAGAAGAATGATCGTTTGGGCTAATCCGAAAGATTGTCCAAGAAAATAAAATTACGACTCAGGGAGAATTGGTTAAATTACTCCAAAACGAGGGCTTAAAGCTACTCAGCCACCGTATCACGTGATATTAATGAAATTGGAATCACAAAAGTCCCTTCTGAAGATGGTTCCTATATCTATGGGCTTTCAAATGCCCCTAGACGTTTAGGTGTATCTCCGTTGATCTAAGCGCTTAATCCGTATTGACCGTCAACATGCCTTTATGAATATCGTAGTTCAACCTGGGACAAGCCGCCTCATCAAGAAGATTCTTTTGGATGAGTACAAGCATTTGATTTTTAGTGTCATTGCTGACGATGATACCCTCTTTTTAGTGGCTCAGTCAGAGTTAGCAGCCATCGAACTACAGGGGCAAATCATTAAGTGGGTTGAAGAATAGGAGGGCCTATGCTTCTCGAAATTACGATAAAGAATTTCGCAATTATTGAAGAGATTTCTCTAAACTTTGAGAATGGTATGACCGTTCTTACTGGTGAAACAGGTGCTGGTAAGTCCATTATTATAGATGCCATGAATCTTATGTTGGGCGCACGTGCTTCTAGCGAAGTCGTCCGTCATTCAGCATCTAAGGCTGAAATTCAGGGCTTCTTTTCAATCGAACAAAATCCTGCCTTGGTTAGTATCTTGGAAGATAATGGGATTCCTGTTGAGGATGAATTGATTATCCGTCGTGAAATCTTTCAAAATGGTAGAAGTGTTAGTCGTATCAATGGACAGATGGTCAATTTAACGACGCTTAAAGCCGTTGGGCACTTCTTGGTAGATATCCATGGACAGCATGACCAGGAAGAACTTATGAAACCTGCTCTGCATATTACCATGCTTGATGCCTTTGGTGACAAGGAATTTTTCCAAACTAAGAAAGAATATCAAGAGTATTTTGACCGCTATCGTGAGTTAAGAAAAGCTGTTCTTGAAAAGCAGAAAAATGAGCAGGAGCATAAGGCTCGAATTGAAATGCTAGCTTTTCAGATTGCAGAAATTGAAGCAGTCTCTCTAAAATCAGGAGAAGATTTGGCATTGATGAAGGAGCGAGACAAGCTTCTTAACCATAAGCAGATTGCGGATACCTTAACCAATGCCTATGTCATGCTGGATAATGAAGATTTTTCAAGCCTTTCAAATGTTCGTTCTGCCATGAACGACCTCCAGTCTCTTGAAGAGTATGACTCTGATTACAAAGAACTCTCTGGAAATCTATCAGAAGCCTATTATGTTCTTGAAGATGTCACTAAGCAACTTGGTGACCTTTTGGATAATTTGGATTTTGATGCTGGGCGTTTGCAAGAGATTGAACACCGCTTAGATACGATTAATGCAATTACTCGTAAATATGGTGGAACTGTTGATGATGTCTTAGATTATCTGGAAAATTCAAGTAAAGAGTACAATCTTTTTACTGGCCATTCCAGCTCGTCAGATGCCATGGAACAAGAGCTTAAGCAACTTGAAAAAGACCTGCTTGCATCTGCAGAGACCCTACAGGTGGCACGTCATCAGATTGCAACGGCTCTTGAAGCAGAGATTAAGGCTGAGCTATGTGACCTCTATATGGATAAGGCAGATTTTAAAGTAACCTTTACGAAGGGAAAATTTAACCGTGATGGTAATGAACAAGTTGAGTTTTACATTTCGACTAATCCAGGCGAAGGCTTTAAACCGCTTGTTAAGGTTGCGTCAGGAGGAGAATTGTCTCGACTTATGTTAGCTATTAAATCAGCTTTTGCCCGAAAAGAAGACAAAACCAGCATCGTCTTTGATGAAGTGGATACTGGTGTTTCAGGTCGTGTTGCCCAAGCCATCGCTCAGAAAATTCATAAGATTGGGAGTCATGGTCAGGTCTTGGCCATCAGTCACCTTCCGCAAGTTATTGCAATTGCTGATTATCAGTTCTTTATCTCTAAGGAAAGTGATAATGAGACAACTGTCTCTCGTGTGCGTCTCTTGACACCTGAGGAAAGGGTGCAAGAAATCGCTAAGATGTTAGCAGGTGATAATGTGACGGAGGCTGCCTTGAGCCAAGCAAGAGCCTTGTTAAAGGTGGATGACTCTCTTTAGAAAAAGACTTGGGAAAAGTTTTCCAGTCATGCTATAATAGAATAAAAATTTGTGTTAAGCGAGAAAAATATGAGTAAAATCAGAATTGTAACCGATTCGTCAATTACGATTGAACCAGAATTGGTTGAAAAATATAATATCACTGTTGTTCCATTGTCGGTTATGGTGGACGGTGTCATCTATTCAGATAGTGATCTTCGAGAAGAAGGCCGTTTCTTGGATATGATGAAGCATAGTAAAGAGTTACCAAAGACAAGTCAGCCGCCAGTAGGTCTGTTTGCTGAAACTTATGAAAAGATTGTCAAAGAAGGTGCAGAACAGATTGTGGCTATCCACATCATGCACACACTCTCTGGGACATGTGAAGCCTCACGTCAAGGAGCTAGCCTGTCAGGAGCAGATGTAACCGTTATCGATTCAGGCTTTACAGATCAGTGCCTTAAGTTTCAGGTTGTTGAAGCAGCTAAACTAGCTGAAGCAGGAGCTAGTCTTGATGAGATTGTAGCACGTGTGGAAGAAGTGAAAAGTAAATCTGAACTTCATATCGGTGTGTCTACCCTTGAGAATCTTGTCAAAGGCGGCCGTATTGGACGTGTAACAGGTCTACTATCTTCATTGCTCAATATCCGTGTCATTATGGAGTTGAAAGACTATCAGTTGAATACCATTGCTAAGGGTCGTGGTGCTAAGACGTTCACGAAATGGTTAGATTCTTATATTAATGGTATCAAGGATAAGGACCGCAAAGTGGCAGAGATTGGTATTTCTTATGCAGGGACACCAGATTTTGCACATGAAATGGCTGAAAAACTTGAGGTTTTGGGTGCTCCAATTTCAATCCTTGAGACTGGTTCCATCATTCAAACGCACACTGGTGAAGGCGCCTTTGCCGTAATGGTTCGCTATGAATAAGTGGAAAGAATCGGAATTAGTTAGAAGCCTCGTAGGCTTCTTCTTGCTTTTTCTCTTATTTGTCGGCCTCTTCATTTTTATCGTTCCTAGTACGAATCAGTCATCAAAAATTGCAGAAAAGATTAAATCTATCAAAAATGAAAAGGTCACCTATGTTGCTATCGGTGATTCCCTTACGCAAGGTGTAGGTGATAGTAGTAATCAAGGGGGCTTCGTTCCTGTTTTGTCTCAGGCCTTAGAGTCAGATTTTGACTGGCAAGTGACTTCTCGCAACTATGGTATCGCAGGAAATACGAGTAATCAAATTCTCAAGAGAATGCAAGAAAAGAAGGATATTCAAAGAGATCTCAAGAAGGCTAAAGTGATGACTCTTACAGTTGGTGGTAATGATGTGATCCATGTCATTAAGGACAATATCACTAATCTTAATGTAGACACCTTCACTAAGCCAGCTCAGGCCTATCAAAAGAGATTGAGACAGATTATTGAGCTAGCTCGTAAAGATAATAAAACATTGCCAATTTATATTGTTGGTATTTACAATCCTTTTTATCTTAATTTTCCAGAGATGACAGAAATGCAAACTATTGTAGATAAATGGAACCAATCTACTGAAGAAGTGTGCAAGAAGTACGATAATGTCTATTTTGTTCCTGTAAATGATTTGCTTTATAAGGGAATTGACGGTAAGGGCGGTGTTACAAGCTCTGATGATACGTCTCAGTCTAGTAACTCTTCTCAAGATAACCTGAATGATGCTCTTTTTGAGGATGATCATTTTCATCCAAATAATACAGGTTATCAAATTATGTCAGATGCCATTTTGAAGCGTATTAACCAAACAAAGAAGGAGTGGTCAGGTGAGTAAGATATGGAAGTGGTTATTTTTAGGACTCTTGGCCTTAAATCTAGCCTTAGTTAGTGTTGTGGCCTATAGAATCATGACTCCAGTAGAAACAAGCTCAGTGTCCTTACCTAAGGGTGCTACCAAAATTGACGTTATAGCATGACAAAAGAAGAACTTGATGCAGCTCTAACCGGTTTTGCTCAAGACTATTCCACTGATAAAATGCATTTCAAGGTTAATGTCACTAATTTAAAATTGTTTTTGAAAGTAGTTATAAGGTTTTAGGGTATGCTGTACCCTCTATGTTTATTTCACCCGGTTGTCAGTGAATCAGGTGCAATCGTTTTAAAAGTTTCTGATCTTTCAGCTGGCTCTTTAAGCCTTCCTGTTTCAGATGCTCTTAAGATGATTAAGCGTTCGACAAAGTACCTGATTATATTTCCATTGATAACAAGAAGGAAAAGGTTACCCTAAATATTCAATCAATGAAAAATGAAAAGGAATAACGGCACGTGCTAAGAGTCTTGATTTGGTCAATGACCGTATCGAATTTGACATCTACAAGACAATAAATTAAAAAGCCTTTACTTTTGCAAAAAGCAATGAAATTAGCGTTTATTGCTTGACCGATAGGTCTTTTAGGATAAGATAATACTTGTCCAAGCGCTAGAAAAACTTTACGCTTAGAAATATATTGGAGGATTGTTACAATGGCTAACAAACAAGATTTGATCGCTAAAGTTGCGGAAGCAACAGAACTTACTAAAAGATTCAGCAGCAGCAGTAGACGCAGTTTTTGCTTCTATCGAAGAATTCCTTGCTGCAGGTGAAAAAGTACAATTGATTGGTTTCGGTAATTTTGAAGTACGCGAACGTTGCTCGTCAAGGTCGTAACCCACAAACTGGTGAAGCTATCTCAATCGCAGCTTCTAAAGTTCCTGCATTTAAAGCTGGTAAAGCTCTTAAAGACGCAGTTAAATAATGTAAAAACCCCTAAGATTTTAGGGGTTTTGATTTATACGAAATAAGTTAAGGAAATCTATGAAAACCATAACAGTGGTATTGATTTTTCTTTTGGTTTTTACTGTTATTAAACTATCAGGTATTGTTGCTATCAGCAAACTGATAAAGCCAAGTGAAAAACAAATCGAAGAAGCTCGTCAGAAACGTCTTCAAGCTGAGAAAGAAGGCAAGGATCCCTTTGAAGACTGGGATGAACGTGACGATGATGGTCTTGTCTAATTAGATAATCCTCATCAAATAATAAAAAAGTTTGGAAGACCTTCCAAACTTTTTTTTAGACTAGTCAATATAGTGAAGTTTTCCTCGGAAGTCCTCAAGAGTTTCGTAACCTTTTTCTTCCATGATTTCTTTAGTTCTTTAGTAATACGGTCAAAAACAGCGACACCTTCTTTTTGAAGGGCAGTACCTACTTGTACCATACTTGCACCACAAAGGATGTGTTCAAAAGCATCACGACCAGATTTTACACCACCAGTACCAATAATTTGGATTTCAGGTTTCAAACGTTGGTAGAAAGCATGAACGTTTGCCAAGGCAGTAGGTTTAATGTAGTCACCACCGATACCACCAAAACCATTCTTAGGTTTGATGACAACAGACTCATCTTCAATGTAGAGGCCATTACCAATTGAGTTCACACAGTTAACAAAGACAAGTGGGAATTGGTTGAACACTGCAGCAGCTTGGTCAAAGTGGACAATATCAAAGTATGGAGGTAATTTCACACCAAGAGGTTTTGTAAAGTAAGAGAAGACCTCAGTAAGAATCTCGGTTGTTGTTTCAAAATCGTAAGCGATTTGAGGTTTACCTGGAACGTTAGGACATGAAAGGTTGAGTTCTACAAGCCCTTCGTAGTCACTTTCTTGAACTTTTTTAAGAATAGTGTGCGTTTCCTCAGGTGAGAGACCAACAAGTGATAGAAAATGATTTTTTGTATTGGGTTGCTTTTGCAATTCAATGACATAGTCAAGGTAGTATTCAAAACCGTTATTAGGCAAACCCATAGAGTTGATAGAGCCAAGAGGAACATTAACATATCGAGGTTCAGGATTACCAGGGCGAGCTTCAAGCGTTCCTGTTTTTGTAACAAATGAACCTGCGGCCGAAGCTTCAACCTCTGCCAATTCTTCCTTAGTCATGCAATGAACCCCAGCAGCATTCATGAGGCAGTTAGCAAATGTAAACTGACCAACTTTTGTAGCAGTAGAAACCATAAGATCCTCCTTAAAGATCACAAAGTAAAATGTTACTATTTCATCTCATTTTAGCATGAAAAGAGGCCTAAAACAAGGAAATGTTGGACAGCTAAAAGTATCTAAAACAAAATTCTGATACCGTCTCTTTTAACTAAGGCAAGAAGCGATAGAATTTTACAGAATTTTTTGGATTTTGCTAGCTTTTTCAAGGTTTTTTGGGTAGAATAGATAGAGTAAATGGGTATAACCCAAAATAAAAAGGAGACATAACTAATGGTAAAATTGGTTTTCGCTCGCCACGGTGAGTCTGAATGGAACAAAGCTAACCTTTTCACAGGTTGGGCTGACGTAGATCTTTCTGAAAAAGGTACTCAACAAGCTATTGACGTGGTAAATTGATCAAAGAAGCTGGTATCGAATTTGACCAAGCATACACTTCAGTATTGAAACGTGCGATCAAAACAACTAACTTGGCTCTTGAAGCATCTGACCAACTTTGGGTTCCAGTTGAAAAATCATGGCGCTTGAACGAACGTCACTACGGTGGTTTGACTGGTAAGAACAAAGCAGAAGCTGCTGAACAATTTGGTGATGAGCAAGTTCACATCTGGCGTCGTTCATACGATGTATTGCCTCCAGCAATGGATCGTGATGATGAGCACTCAGCACACACTGACCGTCGTTACGCTTCACTTGACGACTCAGTAATTCCAGATGCTGAAAACTTGAAAGTTACTTTGGAACGTGCCCTTCCATTCTGGGAAGATAAAATCGCTCCAGCTCTTAAAGATGGTAAAAACGTATTCGTAGGTGCACACGGTAACTCAATCCGTGCCCTTGTAAAAC
>JBKWCO010000008.1:0-18953 GCA_046975465.1 Streptococcus sp.
GAGGTCGACAGAATTATTGAGGAAGATGGTATCTGTCATATCTTTGCTAAGATTCTAGACCGTCTGGCTGAATCTGATTTGTTGGATGATAGGGAACATTTTAAAAATGACCGTTTTGCACCGGCTTACTTTATGGGAGATGGACATAAGCGTGTCTATCGCTATCTAGATGACCGAATCGACCCCATGGGAAGCTTCATCAAGAAAGCGAGGAAGAAGAATGACAAGAGCTGAATTACCAGAACAAATCGAAACAGAACGTCTTCTTTTACGAGTCCGAACAGTGGCGGATGCCGAAGATATCTTTGATTTTGCCAGTCGTCCAGAAGTCTCTTATCCATCAGGCTTTCCACCCGTTAAGACCTTGAAGAGAAATCTATTATTTAGAACATCTCCTCCTGAGCGTAATCAAAAAGACAATCTCCCAGCAGGCTATGGCATTGTGGTCAAAGGAACAGATACGGTCATTGGTTCTGTTGATTTCAACCATCGCCACGAAGATGATGTGCTTGAGATAGGCTATACCTTGCACCCAGACTATTGGGGGCGAGGTTATGTGCCAAGCAGCGCGTGCTTTGATTGACTGGCTTTAAAGAATGGATCTTCACAAGATTGAGCTGACTTGCTTTGGCTACAATGTCCAAAGTCAACGAGTTGCGGAAAAACTTGGCTTTACTCTTGAAGCTCGTATCCGAGACCGCAAAGATGCCCAAGGCAATCGCTGTGATGATTTGATATATGGCTTGCTGAAGAGTGAGTGGGAGGTGAAAAATAGTTACTAAACTTGGGGGATATTTGATAATGTTTTATGAAAAGGCAAAGTTAGATTGCGGATTTTTGGTTATAATTTGGAAAATACTTATGAATACCCTTGCTTATTTTCCAATACTGTTTTTATTTCTATTTTAGGAATAGTAATTCCTGCCGCTTTACTAAGTTTGCTAATTAGTAAGGATACTGTACTTTTAATTCTAGAGATAAGCATTTTTATTCTTGATAGGTTTTATTTTAAATATCTCTCTAAAAATAACTTGTTAAAGATAGTTTTTTGCATATTGGATTATTTCATTGTATCTTTAATTATGTTCTTGTTCACTAAACTCAAGTTTTTAATTCTTTTCAATTTGCATTGACACTGATATGTATATTTCATTTTACAACGGCTTAAAAAATTAAGGAGTTTCTTACAGAAAGCACTGAAGTTTTAGCTTTCATGAATATGTGGGATACAATCTTTGTGGGATATTAATATTTATTTTATATCATTTAGATCAAGTTGAATCAATTTTAAGCTACTTATGAAACGTCATAAAATAAGTGGAGCTCAGATGAGTAATTGGATAAGTATTTTATTAATTATAATACTTCCGTTATATATTCCTTCATAAAAACTATAGTGTCGATTAAAATATTTAGAATGTAAATAAAATATATATTCCTAAAGGAAAAACACTATGGAATGTACATGCTACAATGTTTATTGCTTCGTTTCTTTGGCTTTTATCTATCTTTATTATTTTATTTCCAGAGTACTTAGATTTAAACCAAATTTGATATTGGATATCTTCATATTCTTTTTCTTTATAGTATCTTATTTAATATGTTGGAGGTGTTTTATAATCAAATTAAATATGGACAAAAGATATAAAGAAGTGGTAGCTTCTTGGTTAACTGGAACAATTGTATATTGGTGCTAGCGACATTTAATCAAGTTGAAAATGAATTAATAAGTGCTTTAACCTGGTTTTAAATATTAATTCCTAGCCTAATGGGAAAATAGATTCTCAGTTTGATACAAAAGATATAAGAAAAAACCAATAAGAACTGAGAAAATGGATAGACATCTCTATCAATTCAACTATATGGCTTTCTTACTTTATTAATGCTGAGTATTATTCCAAAGTTAATTGAAATTATTCGGGTTTGAGTATAAATTGAATTAGCTAAATTTATAAATCCATCAGCTGATTGGATAGCCGATTTCTTGCATCAACTTTAATTATTCTCTTTTGCTTCATGCTATCATTAGTTGTTGGTGGGGTAATAATTTGGTTGTTAAAATATTTCTATCTAGATAAATATAATAGATATTACGAATTTAGAAATATCACACCCAATGTTTAAATAATCATAAATATAGAAAAACATTCACAAAGGAGGAAAAATAATGTCTAAGAACTTTCACCTAAATACAATCCAGCCGAGGTTGAGGCTGGTCGTTACCAAAAATGGCTTGAGGAAGATGTTTTCAAGCCTTCTGGCGATAAAAAGGCTAAGCCTTACTCAATCGTTATTCCACCACCAAACGTAACTGGTAAACTTCACCTTGGTCACGCTTGGGATACAACTCTTCAAGATATCATCATCCGTCAAAAACGTATGCAAGGTTTCGATACACTTTGGCTTCCAGGTATGGACCACGCAGGGATTGCCACTCAAGCTAAAGTAGAAGCGCGTTTGGCTGAAGACGGCATCTCTCGTTATGACCTGGGTCGTGAAAAATTCCTTGATAAAGTCTGGGAATGGAAAGACGAGTATGCCTCAACTATCAAGCAACAATGGGGCAAGATGGGGCTCTCTGTAGACTATTCTCGTGAGCGTTTCACCCTTGACGAAGGTCTTCAAAAGCGGTTCGTAAAGTCTTTGTAGAGCTTTACAAAAAAGGCTGGATCTACCGTGGTGAATTTATCATCAACTGGGATCCAAAAGCTCGTACAGCCCTTTCTGATATCGAGGTTATTCACAAGGATGTCGAAGGTGCCTTCTACCACATGAACTACATGTTGGAAGACGGTTCACGTGCCCTTGAAGTGGCGACTACTCGTCCTGAAACTATGTTTGGGGATACTGCCGTAGCGGTTAACCCAAATGATGACCGTTATAAAGACTTGATTGGTAAAAATGTTATCTTGCCAATTTTGAACAGGCCAATCCCAATCGTTGGGGATGAACACGCAGACCCTGAGTTTGGTACGGGTGTGGTTAAAATCACTCCTGCCCATGACCCTAATGACTTCTTGGTTGGTCAACGTCATAACTTGCCACAAGTCAATGTTATGAACGATGATGGTACTATGAATGAATTGGCTGGCGAATTCAACGGTATGGACCGCTTTGAAGCACGTAAGGCTGTTGTTAAGAAATTGGAAGAAATCGGTGCTCTTGTTGAAATCGAGAAAATGACTCACTCAGTTGGTCACTCAGAACGTACAGGTGTGCCTGTTGAACCACGTTTGTCTACACAATGGTTCGTTAAGATGGACCAATTGGCTAAGAATGCCATTGCCAATCAAGACACAGACGACAAGGTTGATTTCTACCCACCTCGTTTCAACGATACCTTCCTTCAATG
Source organism: Streptococcus sp. (assembly GCA_046975465.1). GTDB lineage: Bacteria > Bacillota > Bacilli > Lactobacillales > Streptococcaceae > Streptococcus. Next base: position 3,353 of record JBKWCO010000008.1, read on the forward strand.
GATGGAAAATGTCCATGACTGGGTAATCTCTCGTCAGCTCTGGTGGGGTCACCAAATCCCTGCTTGGTACAATGCTGAGGGTGAAATGTACGTTGGCGAAGAAGCACCAGAAGGTGACGGATGGAAACAAGACGAAGATGTCTTGGATACTTGGTTCAGTTCTGCCCTCTGGCCATTCTCAACTATGGGTTGGCCTGACGTGGAAGCAGAAGACTTCAAACGTTACTTCCCAACTTCAACCTTGGTAACAGGTTACGATATCATCTTCTTCTGGGTGTCTCGTATGATCTTCCAATCATTGGAATTCACAGGACGTCAGCCATTCCAAAATGTCCTTATCCACGGTCTCATTCGTGATGAGCAAGGGCGTAAGATGTCTAAGTCACTCGGTAACGGGATTGACCCAATGGATGTTATCGAGAAATATGGTGCCGATGCCCTTCGTTGGTTCCTTTCAAACGGTTCTGCACCAGGGCAAGACGTGCGCTTCTCTTACGAGAAAATGGATGCGTCTTGGAACTTCATTAACAAGATTTGGAACATCTCTCGTTACATCCTCATGAACAATGAAGGGTTGACCTTGGATGTGGCGCGTGAAAATGTGGCTAAAGTCGCTGCTGGTCAAGCAGGTAATGTCACAGACCGCTGGATTCTCCACAACCTCAACGAAACTATCGGAAAAGTTACCGAAAACTTTGACAAGTTTGAGTTCGGTGTGGCTGGACACATCCTTTATAACTTTATCTGGGATGAGTTTGCGGACTGGTACGTTGAGTTGACCAAGGAAGTGCTTTACAGTGATAACGAGGACGAAAGTCATCACTCGTTCTGTCCTTCTATATACTTTGGACCAAATCTTGCGTCTACTTCACCCAATCATGCCATTCGTAACTGAGGAAATCTACGGTCAAATCTCTGAAGGAACAATCGTGACTGCGGAATACCCAGTGGTTCGTCCAGAGTTTGAAAACGAAGAAGCAGCAGCGGGCGTTGAAGCTCTTAAAGACGTGATTCGTTCAGTACGTAACTCTCGTGCAGAAGTGAACGTAGCTCCAAGCAAACCAATCACTATCTTGATTAAGACAAGCGACAGCAAGCTCGAAGCCTTCTTCAATGACAATGTCAACTACATCAAACGCTTCACAAACCCAGAACACTTGGAAATTGCAGCAGATGTAGAAGTACCTGACTTAGTTATGTCAAGCATCATCACAGGCGCAGAAATCTACTTGCCACTCGCTGACCTTCTAAATGTCGAAGAAGAATTGGCTCGTCTTGAAAAAGAATTGGCCAAATGGCAAAAAGAACTCGACATGGTTGGTAAGAAACTTAGCAATGAACGCTTCGTAGCTAATGCCAAACCAGAAGTTGTCCAAAAAGAACGCGACAAACAAGAAGATTACCAAGCTAAATACGATGCGACAGTAGTGCGGATTGATGAGATGAAGAAATTGGTGAAATAATAAATAATATCTTTTTAGTGTGAGGTTATTTGAGAATGTTATACTATGAATTATGAAATTTAGGAGAATATAGGAAAATTGTTATTGATTTATTTAGTGGTGCTGGTGGGACTACAAGCGGACTAAAAAATCAGGCATAGATGTGCAGATTGCTGTTGAAATTGATTCTGTGGCTGTAAAACTTATGGTTAAACAATCCTGAAGTTTTGTAATAACAAGAATAAATGTAGTGTCAGGATGAAATAAAGCAGCATCTTAAAGTTGATATAGATAAATTAATGCTAGTGGCCTGCCCACCATGTCAGGTTTTCAACTATCGGTACTAATGATGAAAATGATGAGAGAAACCAGCTTATTTTCAATTCACGCTTAATCAATGAGTTATCTCAGATTTTTATTAATGGAGAATGTTGCTGGAATGACTAGAATAAGAATCATAATATATTTAATAAATTTTTATCGTCAATTAGGAATGTTATAGTATTAATTATGGTCTTGATTCAGCGTTATGGAGTTCCTCAATCTGAAAAGGTTGGTTTACACGGATAAAAAAGTCCTTGATAACACAGGTTTAAATTAAATCTGCCTTCTAAAACTCATTCAAATATACCTGAATGAACCTTCTCCATGGATTAATGCGGATATAATAATGGATTCTCAATTGATGGTGGTGAAGGTATATTGGAGAGGTATCTACAATCATGTTGCAAACAAACTATCTAATATAAATATTGAAGTTATTCATATTAGAAATAATGAAATAGAAACTCTTTGCCAGAATCTTTAGAATTAATTGTCATAAAAGAGTTCAGGTCATAGTGATGTATATGGAATATTAGATATCAATAAACCTTCCATAACTATTACAGGGGTTATGTCATATTCAAAGGTAGATTTGGGCACAACCAAAATGAGCTTTAGTGCAAGAGAGCTGCAAGGTTGCAGTCTTTTGATGATGACTATATTTTGTTGGAAATAGAGGTCAATACTAAGCAAATTGGTAATGCGGTTCAGTGAAATTAGCTCGCTAGTGGAGATTACTTTATGTCAGTTTTAAGGTTGAGTGAATGAGTAAAAATACAATTGAATTATTAGAAATTATCCAAAGTTTACTAGTAATAAAGTTGTTTTATCCTTTTATTGAGCATATTAATTTCCCAAGTATAAGTCGTGTGCAAATTCTAGGATGATTTTACTTATCCAATAACACTGCTAGTTGGTCAAATGGAGGTAATAAAACATCTTTTACAGGCTTTATAGTTCTACTGATGGCAAAAGTATAGAGATTACTGGTTTAGTACAGATGTTGATAAAATCCAATCAGGAGAAGGTATTGATAACAATGTTTTATCTACGGATATTATTTGAGCCTGCGAAAAAGTTGTTGAGATTTTGAAGACAGAATTGTTAAAAAACAATCGACTATTGAGCCTGCAAGACCTCAAAGAGCTAATATGGTACTTGAAAATGATTATAAAGCATTAGGTGCTCATCAGCTACTCGTTGGAATATAAAAAAGAGGTGGTTTATTGTGACTGTAAAAATATGTTTCTGCTTTTGACCTTTTCTTTTATCACTATGATTTCACCTACAACTAGTCAAAGGTAACAGATTTTATTGACTAAGATCTAAAAAATTAGCAAAGTTATTCATATAATTTAGTTACGTATAACTATAAGCAAAAGAAGATAAAATCAAATATTGTTGCGTCAGATGAAGTTTTAGAACTGTGGCGAAATTATGGAGAATCTTATGATAAATAAAATAATTACCATGATTTTTATTCTAAACAATCGAAATAAAGCTTCGAAAACGATATGTTGAAAAATGGTCAGACTTTCAGAGCATTTTGCAGAACCGAGAAGCACGAGTCATTCTTTTAGTAAATGATATAATTAATGCTCCTAAAATTCATTATTGTTAATTGATGAACCTGAAATATCGTTACATCCAAGCGCAGTGTATCGCTTTAAGATTTTTTAATTGAAGTTACTTTAAGGAATAATCATCAGTAGTCATCGACTCATTAACTCAGTTATTAAGGATTTTCCTAAGAGGCAATAAAACCGTTTCAAAGTTGAGGATAAAATTAAAATAACTGAGAATATTAGCTATCGTGCCTTTTTGAGCTTGGTGATATATATCAGGATAAGAAAATGGTTTATGTTGAAGATAATGGCTAAATACATTTTGGATTTTGTTATTAAAAATCGAAGTGATAATTTAAAACAAACTTAGTTGTTAACTATATTCCAGGTGGAGATCAGATAATTTGCAATAATATTTTAAACTCCTATTTAGATTCAAACCATTATTTTTGGCTTGATGGGGATCAAGATCAGAAAGTAGAAGAATCGGCTGATTTACAAAATATGTTGAAGATGGATTGGTATATCAATAAAATTCTGAATCAGATAATAAATATCTTGATGATATTATAAAAAGATAACAGGATGTCATAAAATTTAATGTTTCAGGTAATAAAGGACAAATAAATGAAAATAATTAATCGCAAAACAAAAGCTTTATAGATTAGCAAATACGTTTCTTACCTTCCTTTCCAAACACAGAGCTTTTTGGCTAATTTTGTAACAGCGTAGATGGTGAAGATTATGATTTTTCAGGATAGAACGGAAAAGAATATTTTAGAAAAAAACTCAAGTAGCGCTAGCCAGAAATATAGATTCTGATGATATTTTTCAGAGCAAAAGGGCTGTTTCAAAATTACAGCCTTCAGAAAAGTTTCAGTGTATAAAGGAAAAATTAGAAAAATTATTTTAAAATTTTCGAAACAGGTAACTACATGACAAATTCTTAGTACGAACCAACTGAGAAGTACAAGTTTAACCTTTTCTCAGCTTTTGGGTGGTTGATTGAAATTTGAACAGGCAATGAGTTCAGGTAGTGTATGTAATGAGTTTGACAAATTGCGTCAGACTTATCAGTTAAAATTCAGTTACCTTCAGCTTTCTTTAGTAACCCAAGCTATATATAGCCATCCTAATAAGCATTGCTGAACTTGGTTCAGTAGCACTCAGTCCTTCTTTAAGTCAGACAGGGATCTTTCTTTTCATAAATCTCCCAAGAAGTCTAGCCCTCTGTGGTTAGGCTTTTGAAATAACGGATGAAGCTTCATTAAAAGGCAAACAACATAGTTAAAATGAAAACGTTAGCAAAGTCATGAAAACATCTAAACCAGTAATTCGTTGACTTTCGCAGAAAATAGGACTAATAACAGGTAAAAATTTAAAGGAGAATTCTACTATGAATTTAACTATCTTAGGCCTCGGTTTGGCCGTTATGGGTGTATCTCTTGGTGAGGGTATCCTCGTTGCCAATATCGCTAAAGCTGCGGCTCGCCAACCTGAGATGTTTAGCAAACTTCAAACATTGATGTTTACTGGTGTTGCCTTTATCGAAGGTACCTTCTTCGTATTGTTTGCCCTTAGCTACATTGTCTAATAGACAAATAAAAAGATGAAGGAGGGATGAGCAGTGGAAACTACAAGTAATCCAACCGTCTCATTATTTGGGATTGATTTTGACTTGACTGTCCTTGCCATGTCTCTCTTGACAGTAATTATCGTTTTTGGAGTAGTTTTTTGGTCAAGTCGAAAGATGTCTATTAAACCAAAGGGAAAACAAAATGTACTTGAGTTTATCTATGAATTTGTGAACAGTACCATTTCTCAAAATCTTGGAAAGTTCACGAAGAATTATAGTTTGCTCTTGTTTGTAATTTTCACCTTTGTGTTTACAGCAAACAACATAGGTCTGCTTGTATCTGTTAAAAGTGAGCATTACAATTTTTGGTCTTCTCCAACATCGAATTTCGGTGTTACTATCACTCTTTCTTTGATTGTTACCCTCATTAGTCATATTGAGGGATTCGTAAAAAGGGTTTAAAGGCTATCTCAAAGGCTACCTTTCACCATATCCAGCAATGCTCCCAATGAACATTTTGGAACAATTAACCAACCTTGCGTCATTGGCTTTGCGTTTGTTTGGTAACATTTATTCTGGTGAGGTACTAACTGGCTTGATTCTTCAATTGGTGACATGGTCTGTATTTGCAGCACCTGTATCCTTTGCTTTGAACCTTGTCTGGGTTGCCTTTTCAACCTTTATCGGTTTCATTCAAGCCTATGTCTTTATTATCCTAAGTTCAAACTACATTGGTGATAAAGTCAACGAAGAATAATTAAGAAAGGGAGAAATTAAATGTCATTACTGATTAATAGTACGACACTTGGTAATATCATTATCACACTCGGCTCAGTTTTTCTCTTGTATTACCTCATTCGTAAATTCGCATGGGATCAAATTACAGGAATCTTTGCTGCTCGTGAAAAGAAAATTGCCACAGATATTGATAGTGCTGAAAATGCTCGTCAAGAAGCAGAAAGCTTGGCACAAAAACGTCAAGATGAGTTAGCAGGTGCTCGCACTGAGGCAGCTCAAATTATTGATGGGGCCAAGGAAACTGGTAAAACTCAAGAATCTAAAATCATTGCAGAAGCACATGATGAAGCTAAACGCTTGAAAGAAAAAGCAAATCAAGACATCGCCCAAAGCCGTGTGGAAGCACTTGCTGGAGTTAAAGGTGAAGTTGCAGACTTGACTGTCCTCTTGGCGGAAAAAGTTATGAAACAAAACCTTGATGCTAAAGCACAATCTGACTTGATTGATAGCTATCTTGATCAATTAGGAGATGCTTAATGGATAAGAAAACACAAGCTCTTGTTGAGCAGTATGCCAGAAGCCTGGTAGAAGTCGCTTTTGAACAAGACGCCGTGTCAACAATCCAAGAAGAAGTAAGGCAAATCCTAACAGTTTTTGCTGAAACAAATCTAAAAACCTTCTTGTCGCAGGAAAATGTGACAAGTGAAGCTAAAAAAGAAAGTTTGAGCTTGTTTCAAGAGTCTTGTTCAGTGTATATGAACAATTTTCTTGAGGTAATCTTACTCAATGACCGTGCCAACATTCTCTATGATGTGTTGAAATTGGTCCTTGAGCTCTTTGATCAAGAAGACAATACTTACGATGTTACAGTGACATCAGCAAGTCCCTTGTCTGAAGAACAAAAAGCTCGACTTTTGGCGATTGTTTCACAAAAATTTGAGATTAAGACACGTCGTTTAGTAGAAAAAATTGATGAGAACCTCATCGGAGGATTCGTCATCAAAGCAAAAAATAAGGTTGTTGACACGTCAATTCGCAGTCAATTGCAAACCTTTAAAACGAATTTGAAATAGAAAGTGGTGTGACTTTTGGCAATTAACGCACAAGAAATTAGCGCTTTAATTAAAAAGCAAATTGAAAACTTCCAGCCAAACTTTGACGTCACTGAAACTGGTGTCGTTACCTATATCGGTGACGGTATCGCACGTGCTCGTGGACTTGATAATGCTATGAGTGGTGAGTTGCTCGAATTTGAAAATGGTGCCTATGGTATGGCCCAAAACCTTGAAACTAATGATGTCGGTATCATTATCTTGGGGGATTTTGTAGCAATTCGTGAAGGCGATATTGTTAAACGTACTGGAAAAATCATGGAAGTTCCAGTTGGTGAAGCCCTTATTGGTCGTGTAGTAAACCCACTTGGGCAACCAGTTGATGGTCTTGGTGACATCGAAACAACAGGTTTCCGTCCAGTTGAAACACCTGCTCCAGGTGTTATGCAACGTAAATCAGTTTCTGAGCCATTGCAAACTGGTCTTAAGGCCATTGATGCCTTGGTTCCAATTGGACGTGGTCAACGTGAGTTGGTTATCGGGGACCGTCAAACTGGTAAAACGTCAGTAGCCATTGATGCAATCTTGAACCAAAAGGTCAAGATATGATCTGTATCTACGTGGCTATTGGTCAAAAGAATCAACTGTTCGTACACAAGTAGAAACGCTTCGTAAACATGGTGCTCTTGATTACACAATCGTTGTGACTGCCTCGCATCACAACCATCACCATTGCTTTACATTGCGCCTTATGCTGGTGTTGCAATGGCTGAAGAGTTCATGTATAACGGAAAACACGTTTTGATTGTTTATGATGATTTGTCTAAACAAGCCGTGGCCTACCGTGAACTTTCATTGCTTCTCCGTCGTCCACCAGGTCGTGAAGCTTACCCAGGGGATGTCTTCTATCTCCACTCACGTCTTTTGGAACGTTCAGCTAAAGTTTCGGATGATCTTGGTGGTGGTTCAATTACTGCCTTGCCAATCATCCAAACGCAAGCCGGAGATATCTCAGCTTATATCGCAACAAACGTTATTTCTATCACAGATGGACAAATCTTCTTGCAAGAAAACTTGTTTAACTCAGGTATTCGTCCAGCCATTGATGCGGGTTCTTCGTATCACGTGTAGGTGGATCAGCGCAAATTAAAGCGATGAAGAAGGTTGCTGGTACACTTCGTCTTGACTTGGCTTCATATCGTGAACTTGAAGCCTTTACGCAATTTGGTTCAGATTTGGATGCTGCGACTCAAGCGAAATTGAACCGTGGTCGTCGTACAATCGAAGTTTTGAAACAACCGCTTCATAAACCACTTCCAGTTGAGAAACAAGTTGTTATCCTTTACGCTTTGACACACGGTTTCTTGGATAGTGTTCCGGTTGATCAAATCTTGGATTTTGAAGAAGCACTCTATGACTACTTTGATGGTCACCATGAGGATATCTTTGAAACTATTCGTACAACTAAGGATCTTCCTGAGGAATCTGTACTTAATGAAGCTATCCAAGCTTTCAAAGATCAGTCAGAATATAAATAGAAATAGGGAGGACAGCATATGGCAGGCTCTCTAAGAGAAATCCAAGCAAAAATTGCTTCAACAAAGAAAACGAGTCAAATTACAGGAGCCATGCAAATGGTTTCTGCATCAAAATTGACACGTTCTGAGCAAGCTGCTAAAGATTTCCAAATCTATGCCTCAAAAATTAGACAGATCACAACAGATCTTCTACATTCAGAATTGATTAATGGTTCGTCAAATCCAATGTTGGACGCACGTCCAGTCCGTAAGACAGGTTACATTGTCATTACTTCAGATAAGGGATTGGTTGGAGGTTACAATTCAACAATTCTTAAAGCTGTTTTGGACATGATTAAGCGTGACCATGATTCTGAAGATGAATATGCTATCATTTCTATTGGTGGAACAGGGTCTGATTTCTTCAAAGCCCGTAACATGAATGTTGCTTTTGAACTTCGTGGCCTTGAAGATCAACCTAGTTTTGAACAAGTCGGAAAAATCATTTCTAAAGCTGTAGGAATGTATCAAAATGAACTTTTTGATGAACTCTATGTGTGCTACAACCACCATGTTAATAGTTTGTCTAGCGAAGTTCGCGTGGAACAAATGCTTCCTATCGCTGATTTGGATCCCAATGAATCAGAAGGTCATGTGTTGACCAAGTTTGAATTGGAACCAGATCGTGACACTATTTTGGATCAACTCTTACCGCAATATGCTGAGAGTCTTATCTACGGTGCTATCGTAGATGCCAAAACAGCTGAGCACGCAGCTGGTATGACTGCAATGCAGACAGCCACTGATAATGCGAAGAATGTGATTAACGATTTGACAATCCAATATAACCGTGCGCGTCAAGCTGCCATCACTCAGGAAATCACTGAAATCGTTGGTGGTGCAAGTGCACTTGAATAGCTAGAGATTTGTCTTAATTAGACACACATGAAAAAAAGGATGATTGTCATCCAGAAAACTATCATAAGGAGAAAACAATGAGCTCAGGCAAAATTGCTCAGGTTGTTGGTCCTGTTGTAGACGTAGCGTTTGCAGCTGGTGATAAACTTCCTGAGATTAACAATGCATTGGTCGTTTATACTGATGAACAAAAGTCTAAACGTATCGTGCTCGAAGTAGCTCTTGAACTTGGAGAAGGTGTGGTTCGTACCATTGCCATGGAATCTACTGATGGATTGACTCGTGGACTAGAAGTTCTGGACACAGGTCGCCCAATCAGTGTTCCAGTTGGTAAGATACTCTTGGACGTGTCTTTAACGTCCTTGGTGATACGATTGACTTGGATGCACCTTTTGCAGATGATGCAGAGCGTGAACCAATTCACAAAAAAGCACCAACTTTCGATGAATTGTCAACATCTACTGAAATCCTTGAAACAGGGATTAAAGTTATCGACTTGCTTGCCCCTTACCTTAAAGGTGGTAAAGTCGGACTCTTTGGTGGTGCCGGTGTTGGTAAAACCGTTCTTATTCAAGAGTTGATTCACAACATTGCCCAAGAGCACGGTGGTATTTCCGTGTTTACAGGTGTTGGTGAACGTACACGTGAAGGTAATGACCTTTACTGGGAAATGAAAGAATCTGGCGTTATTGAGAAAACAGCCATGGTCTTCGGTCAAATGAATGAACCACCTGGAGCACGTATGCGTGTTGCCCTTACTGGTTTGACAATTGCGGAATACTTCCGTGATGTTGAAGGTCAAGACGTGCTTCTCTTCATCGATAACATCTTCCGTTTCACTCAAGCAGGTTCTGAGGTTTCTGCCCTTCTTGGTCGTATGCCATCAGCCGTTGGTTATCAACCAACACTTGCTACTGAAATGGGTCAATTGCAAGAACGTATCACATCAACTAAAAAGGTTCTGTTACATCAATCCAAGCCATCTATGTTCCAGCCGATGACTATACTGACCCAGCGCCAGCTACAGCATTTGCTCACTTGGATTCAACAACCAACCTTGAACGTAAGTTGACACAAATGGGTATCTACCCAGCCGTTGACCCATTGGCATCAAGTTCACGTGCCCTTTCACCTGAAATTGTTGGTGAAGAACACTATGCTGTTGCGACTGAAGTTCAACGTGTGCTTCAACGTTACCGTGAATTGCAAGATATTATCGCTATCCTTGGTATGGATGAATTGTCAGACGAAGAAAAAACATTGGTTGGACGTGCTCGTCGTATCCAATTCTTCTTGTCACAAAACTTCAACGTTGCTGAACAGTTTACAGGTCAACCAGGTTCTTATGTTCCAGTTGCTGAAACCGTTCGTAGCTTTAAGGAAATCCTTGAAGGTAAATATGACAATCTTCCAGAAGATGCCTTCCGTAGCGTAGGTCCGATTGAGGATGTAGTAGCTAAAGCTAAAGCTATGGGCTACTAATGAGGTGAATATATGGCACAAATGACCGTACAAGTGGTAACTCCGGATGGTCTTAAATATGACCACCATGCCAGCTTTATCCACGCGGTTACTAAAGATGGTCAAATTGGTATCTTGCCAGGCCATATTAACTTGATTGCGCCACTTGAAGTGGATGAACTCAAGGTTCGTCGTGTGGATGACGAGAGTCACGTCGATTGGATTGCCGTAAACGGTGGTATCATCGAAGTTAAAGATGATTTTATTACTATCGTTGCCGATTCAGCAGAACGTGAACGCGACATTGACGTTTCTCGTGCCGAACGTGCCAAGCAACGTGCCGAACGTGACTTGGAAGAAGCAACTAAATCTGACCGTATTGATGAAGTTCAACGTGCTCAGGTTGCTCTCCGTCGAGCACTTAATCGTATCAGTGTCGGTACAAAATAAGATAAACAAAAAGCGAGACTTAGGTCTTGTTTTTTGTTTGTCTTAAAAGAAAACATAAAAAGAAAACATAAGAAGTAGCAAGGTTATCAAAGAAAGCTCATTGTAAAACCTATCTGAAGGTAAGATAAAATAATCAGATTTTCAGTCCTGAAAACGGTTAATTTAGCTTTTGCTTTAGTTTAAGGTATCAAAGTGTTATAATATAAGCTGTTAGCTTTATATTTTAAGAGAAAATGTAGAGTAACGTAATAGAAAGTATGAGTTTTTTAAAGATATGAAAATTGAAAAGAAGCATCTTTTAGATTACACCATCTTGATACCTTATTTAATCTTATCCGTGGTTGGTTTAATAGTAGTGTATTCAACAACAAGTGCTCGTTTAGTAGCCTTGGGAGCTAATCCCTTTGCATCTGTTATAAACCAAGGAGGCTTCTGGTTGCTATCCTTGTTCTCTATTTTTTTCATCTACCGACTGAAATTGAACTTTCTCAGGAAAGATAAGCTTTTGGGTGTTGTTATTGCCTTTGAGATTTTACTTTTGGTCATTGCCAAATTTTTCACTAGGGAAATTAATGGTGCCAATGGTTGGATTGTGCTTGGTCCCGTCTTTCAACCGCGGAGTACCTTAAGATCATTGTTGTCTGGTTTTGGCGCACACTTTCAAAACAGTCTGCTATAGAACGTTATGACTACCAAGCCTTGACGAAGAAGATGGATTCCTAGGAATGGTAAGGAACTTAATGACTGGCGTGTTTATTTGCTTGTAATGATTGGTTTGGTTGCTATCCAACCTGACTTGGGTAATGCGGCTATCATTGTGTTGACTACGGTAGTGATGTTTGTTCTGGTGTTGGCTATGGTTTACGGCCTTATTTGCCAGTATTGTAGGGATTTCGTCGGCCTTCCTAGGCTTAATTGCCTTGGTTGGGGTTCAAACCATGGCTAAGGTACCTATCTTTGGATATGTTGCCAAGCGTTTCGCAGCATATTTTAATCCGTTCAAGGATTTGACAGGATCTGGTCTTCAGCTATCTCATTCATACTATGCTATGAGTAATGGAGGATGGTGTGGTCTCGGGCTTGGAAATTCAATTGAGAAAACTGGTTATTTACCAGAAGCTACAACAGACTGTGTGTTTTCGATTGTTATTGAAGAATTAGGTCTTATCGGAGCCGGCTTGATTCTGGCCCTCCTCTTTTTCCTCATTCTTCGTATTATGGTTGTGGGAGTAAAGGCACGAAATCCTTTTAACTCTATGATGGCATTGGGTGTAGGTGCCTTAATGCTAATGCGGTCTTCGTTAACATCGGAGGAATCTCAGGCTGATTCCATCAACAGGGGTTACCTTCCCCTTCCTTTCACAAGGTGGGAACTCGCTTTTGGTAACTTCTGTTGGGATTGCTTTTGTTTTAAATATTGCTGCCAACGAAAAGCGTGATAATATTGTTCAAGCTATTGAGGACGAGTTATCTCAGACTCAAGAAATGCAAAATCAAGATGAAAAAATTGTACCTTTAAGAAGAAGTCGTTAATTCGGCTTCTTTTTTTACTTGATAGCGTTTTGCATTAGTAAAGGTAATACTAAAAGCTTGTAGAAGTAGTTGAAATAGAAATACCGAAAGAAATATTGTGATTACCCTAAAGAAAAATTGAAAACTATATAAAATACTTGCAATTCTATGACATTTTGATAGAATAGTAGAGTAAAGTTAGACTGTATTGCCTACTGTCTATCTATAAAATATATTTTATTGGAGGCTTTTCCTAAATGGCAAAAGAAAAATACGATCGTAGTAAACCACACGTTAACATTGGTACAATTGGACACGTTGACCACGGTAAAACTACTTTGACAGCTGCTATCACAACTGTTTTGGCTCGTCGTCTTCCAAGCTCAGTCAACACACCAAAAGACTACGCTTCAATCGACGCTGCTCCAGAAGAACGCGAACGCGGTATCACAATCAACACTGCACACGTTGAGTACGAAACTGAAAAACGTCACTACGCTCACATCGATGCGCCAGGACACGCGGACTACGTTAAAAACATGATCACTGGTGCCGCTCAAATGGACGGTGCGATCCTTGTAGTAGCATCTACTGACGGACCAATGCCACAAACTCGTGAGCACATCCTTCTTTCACGTCAGGTTGGTGTTAAACACCTTATCGTCTTCATGAACAAAGTTGACTTGGTTGACGATGAAGAATTGCTTGAATTGGTTGAAATGGAAATCCGTGACCTTCTTTCAGAATACGATTTCCCAGGTGATGACATTCCAGTTATCCAAGGTTCAGCTCTTAAAGCTCTTGAAGGTGATTCTAAATACGAAGACATCATCATGGACTTGATGAACACTGTTGACGAATACATTCCAGAACCAGAACGTGACACAGACAAACCATTGTTGCTTCCAGTCGAAGACGTATTCTCAATCACTGGTCGTGGTACTGTTGCTTCAGGACGTATCGACCGTGGTGTTGTTCGTGTTAATGACGAAGTTGAAATCGTTGGTATCAAGGAAAAATCCAAAAGCAGTTGTTACTGGTGTTGAAATGTTCCGTAAACAACTTGACGAAGGTATTGCGGTGATAACGTCGGTGTCCTTCTTCGTGGTATCCAACGTGATGAAATTGAACGTGGTCAAGTATTGGCTGCTCCTGGTTCAATCCACCCACACACTAAATTCAAAGGTGAAGTTTACATCCTTTCTAAAGAAGAAGGTGGACGTCACACTCCATTCTTCAACAACTACCGTCCACAGTTCTACTTCCGTACAACTGACGTAACAGGTTCAATCGAACTTCCTGCAGGTACTGAAATGGTTATGCCTGGTGATAACGTGACTATCGACGTTGAGTTGATCCACCCAATCGCCGTTGAACAAGGTACAACATTCTCTATCCGTGAAGGTGGACGTACTGTTGGTTCAGGTATCGTATCTGAAATCGAAGCTTAATTAATATTAAGTTCCCAATACAATTATTCGTCAGACAATAATTGAGAGAGTCGAGTTTACTCGGCTCTTTTTGGTGTTTAAAAATACTCGTAATATATACTTTTAAGATATTTTAGATGTTCAATCTAAGTTTTGACAGTGATAAATAGACATAAAGCAGGTTGAGTTTTCGGAATTTTCCTAAAATCCTAGTAATAGTAAGGGATTTGTGATAAAATAAACGAGTAAATAAATAAAAGAAGAGGTATGTGAAATGTCACGTAAACCATTTATCGCTGGTAACTGGAAAATGAACAAAAGTCCAGAAGAAGCAAAAGCATTCGTTGAAGCTGTAGCATCAAAACTTCCTTCATCAGATCTTGTTGAAGCTGGTATCGCAGCTCCTGCAGTTGACTTGACAGCTGTACTTGCTGCTGCTAAAGGTTCAAACCTTAAAGTTGCTGCACAAAACACTTACTTTGAAAATGCTGGTGCCTTCACTGGTGAAACTAGCCCACAAGTTTTGAAAGAAATCGGTACTGACTACGTTGTTATCGGTCACTCAGAACGTCGTGACTACTTCCACGAAACTGATGAAGACATCAACAAAAAAGCAAAAGCAATCTTTGCTAATGGCATGCTTCCAATCATTTGTTGTGGTGAAACACTTGAAACTTATGAAGCTGGTAAAGCTGCAGAATTCGTAGGTGCTCAAGTTTCAGCTGCTTTTGCTGGTTTGACTGCTGAACAAGTAGCTTCAACAGTTATCGCTTACGAACCAATCTGGGCTATCGGTACTGGTAAATCAGCTTCACAAGACGATGCACAAAAAATGTGTAAAGTTGTTCGTGATGTTGTTGCTGCTGACTTCGGTCAAGAAGTTGCTGACAAAGTACGTGTTCAATACGGTGGTTCAGTTAAACCTGAAAACGTTGCAGAATACATGGCTTGTCCAGATGTAGACGGAGCTCTTGTAGGTGGTGCATCACTTCAAGCTGATAGCTTCTTGGCATTGCTTGACTTCGTTAAATAATCTTTTATAAAGTCGAGGTTTCCTCGGCTTTTCTTATGTCTTGGAAAGTCACGCTGTTGCTATGGATTTCGTATCGGGTGGGGTATGATTGATAGCATTATGCTTTAACTTGAAAATCAATTTATCTACTGATTTATCACAAAGGATCTTTGATTTTTATAATCAGTTCAATCGTGTTTCAAAACGTCATTCTATCCATATACAAAACTACCACTTTGTAAATCGGATAAATAAGGTCTAGTCATAAATGAACTTAAGCCTTTTCAAATAGAATTGGATTGCCCAAAGAGACAGATAATATGCTATAATGAAAGTAGTATAACTAGAGCTCAGATGCTAATAGTCTGTATGCTCCGTATTTTTTTCCAAAAAAGGAGAGTTAGAATCATGACTTTTGATGCAATTGACCAAATGGCGGTCAGCACTATTCGTTCGCTTTCGATCGAGGCAATTCAAGCCGCGAATTCTGGGCACCCAGGTCTTCCTATGGGTGCAGCGCCAATGGCTTATGTGCTTTGGAACCATGTGATGAATGTTAATCCAAAGACTAGCCGTAACTGGACAAACCGTGACCGTTTTGTTC
>JBKWCO010000009.1:0-17194 GCA_046975465.1 Streptococcus sp.
TAGCAATACGGTCAGGAAAACTCTGTCCTAGCATCAAGGCTTCTTCTAAATCAGGCCCCAGCTCACGAAAGAGCTTTGATTTTTGCTCTTTCATCAGAGCAACTAAGTCTAGCAAGTCAATACCTTGCCCTAAGAGATTTCCCCATTCCCTAGCATAATAGGCGGTCGTATATAACCTGACAGTTTGGCCTATAAAAGGGATTTTTGCCATTCGTCGATAAAAGACAAGGGCTGGCTGGCGTTTCACCCATAGATAGAGAATTAAGCTTAATACAAGCAGTCCGCACAAAGTCACAAAAAAGAGCTGGGGAAAAATCTGAACCAACTGTACAGCCCAATTCTCCTTACCATCCCCCTCTAACAATTGAGGTAAAAGATAATTTTTAAGTCCTAGCATAATCAGAATCAGGAAACCCAGAAGTAGAATAGGGTAGGTCGCTACCTCCATGAGTTTCTTACGAACCTTGGTCATACGAAGCATATAGGTTTCAATCTTGGTTAAACTCCTAGAAGGTTACCGTGCTTATCAGCAAGGGCAATCTGAGTAACAATATTGTCCGAAAAGCCCACTGCCGCAAACATCTGGTCCAACCTATCGCCTCGCATTAAACTCGCTTTCATAAGAGACAAGGACGATTCTTTCAACAGGTGACTTCGCTCCAAAAAGGCTACGATTTCAGTTAGGTGAATCCTGCCTTCAAGAGTTGTTTGAAAAGCTGAATAACCTTGACTTGTTGGTTAATCTTTAATTTTCTCCCCTTGGATATCCCTTTCAGTGAGATGTCCCTGTTTAACCAAGTCTTCCAGTTGCTGGTTCCAGCTGGTTGACGAATGGTTTTGGAAACTTTCTTTGGCAAAATCAATCACACCTCCTCCCTTTATCAAACGCATATAGGCAATCCCTTGAAGCGCATTATCCAATTCAGACTTGTCTACACCAAGGTCCAGGAGGCGTTCATAAACACCGCCACACTCTTAGCGTGAATGGTTGAAAGAACAGTCATTCCCGTCAGACTAGCTCTAATAACCGCTCGAGCAGTCTCCTTATCTCGAATCTCTCCAATAATCAAAACATCCGGGCGGTGACGCAGTGATAGCTTAATCAAATTATCATAGGTCATGTCAATTGCTTGATTCACCTGAAGTTGCAAAACATTATCCTGTTTAATTTCCACAGGATCCTCAATCGAAATCACCTGCTGCCCCTTAAAACGCTCCTGAACCAACTCATGCATAAGCGTAGTCTTTCCAGAACCAACGGGACCTGCAAAGAGATATAATCCACGATAATCCAAAGCATCCATAATAGGCTGGATTCCTTGATTCCAGTACACTAATTCTCGACGTTCGGAATGTAGAACACGAATAACTAAACTTTCTAAGCCACGATAATCCCCAACGGTAGACAAACGCAGAGAAACCCTTTGACCATCACCACAATCATAGTCACAGGAACCTAGTTGACTCCTACGCTTCTCACCCACCATCATTCCCGCCACAAATTTAAAGTGACCAATAAGACTAGCCATGAAATCAGGCCGATATACATCAATTAATCTCCTCTCCTGGCCAACTCGCATATAGAGCTCGTAATTATCCTGACGTGGAATGACATAGATGTCTTGAGCCCCACAACTATCAGCATTTTTGATCATTTCCTTAGCAAATTCTGTTACCATAAGGACCTCCTCATAGTCCTATTCGTAAAAAGTTTAAGAAAATGAAAAAAAAGAGGATTAACTCTAAAATCAGTGCAAATTCCTCTTTTCATGTCATGAAGCTATTAATTAGTCAATACATCCAAATTCCAAACAATTTGGGAATTTAGGTATCTTACGTCAAATTATAATCTCTAATAACATATATATTTAATTACTTTAATATCAATATAAATCAACCTATACCTTTAAGAAAGCTCCAAACCAAAAGCCTTCATCTCGAATAAAATTTCATTTCCAACTTCCATAAATCACTCCATCATTATTTGTATTTCCAATTTACCAAAACTAGAGCAGATACTACCATGACACCACCTATCAACAAATTTAAAGAAAATTTTTCATGCAACCCTATAATTGAAAAGAGAGTTGAAAATACAGGAACTAAAAACAAAAAACTACTAGCCACGTTGCTCCTCTTGTCCTAAACTAAAAAACCATAATCCAAACGAACCAACAGAGGCAGGTATAATTAACCATACAAACCAAATCCAACCCCATAAGCCCAAGTTCAAGAAATCATAACCTTCATGTAAAGGCAATGAAAACAAATAAAGAAATACCCCACCAAGCAACAGTTGCCATCCTGTAAAAACCCACGGACCATTATCAAATGGAACTTTTTTGGTAATAATCGTATTAATAGACCAACAAAATGAACCTAGTAAATCAAATAGAGAACCAAAATTAAATGCTGTACTATCCAATCCAATACAAGTTGAAACTCCTGCAATTCCTAATAGTAAAGCACTAACTTTCTTAAATGTGAGTTTATCTTTAAGAAAAAGTTAGCTAAAAATGCTAACCAAAGGGATTCGTAAATAAAATAATTGAAGACATTGAGGACGAAACACCACTAAGCTAAAGCAAGATTAAGAAAACCCATAGTTCCCTGCAGTTTGCAATAACCCAATAGTTGCTACAAGAGCAAGTCCTCTTAATTTACTTTCTCCACTTTTAGGAATAATAGAAAAGCAGTTTCTATTTATAATTGTTAAGCCAAGCATTATTACTCCGCAATAATAAATCTTACACCTCCAATCAATAATGGTGGAGTATTTTCAACTGCTATTAGATACTTTCCTGTTGGAAAAGAGGAGCCCATAAAAATAGTTGTAAGTAGAATAGAAATAACAAAATAATGTCAGAATTTTTCTTCATTTATAGCACATCCTTATTAAAAGATATTTATTATATTTTTGTCTTTTATTATAGTCAATAAAATTGAATTGTCAAGATATTTATCAAAAATCCTAAAATGATATTTTACTTTATTGTGTATTGAGAAAAATAAAAAAAGTCTATACTGTTACTTTGAATGAAACTTATCTTATACGGAGGTGCTAAGATGCGTTTATCATCAGGATGGGAGCAATCTATCTATGTTTTACTCATGCTAGATCAACTACCAGAAGGAAAATATATCAATTCTGTTTTCTTGAGTGAACGACTGGGAGTTTCAGATTCTTATTTAAAAAAATTATTAAGCTATTAGATAACGAGGGGTTAGTGAAATCAGTTCGAGGAAAAATGGAGGAATAGCCCTCTCCAAACCTCTGAGTAAAATCAGTTTTTATGATGTCTTTGTTGCAATCTGAGGGGAAAAATAGAATCTTTGAAAGTCAAAACCTCCTAAAAAATTTTTAGGAGACGAGGAAGGTTCAAGAGCTAAAAAATGTGTTGTCACTAATTCACTTGATGTCATTGAAAACACACTAGTTTCCACATTAATTTCTATCACTCTCAGTCAAGTTGCATTTCAAGCTGAAATGAACTACGATTTAACTGATATTCGAAATTGATTAACAAACATCAAAAAAGTTGAAGAATAAATCTTCAACTTTTTATAAATTCTTGACAAAAAATCTCCATTTGTTTTATATTTTATTTGAAGATATAATATATCTTCTTTATCGTAATATATATATTGTACACTTCATCTAGATGAAAACAGCAAATTCTTATGAAACTTTTCTAACTATAGTTTGAGAAATATTTCTACTAAAAATTTGGTGCTAGATACTGATTATAAAGTGATAGTTTCTATAATAGACTAGAGAGTTTTAATAAGGTTATAGCGAGTTTTACAGCTGATTTTTAATAAAATCCAAGTTGTATAAATACTATAAAGGATAACCACTAAAATGGTAGTTAAAGTCGGAATTAATGGATTTGGTCGAATTGGTCGCTTGGCATTACGTCGTATTCAAACACTCGATAACATAGAAGTTACCCACGTTAATGATTTAACTGATTCAAAAATGTTAGCTCATCTTTTAAAATATGATAGCACTCAAGGAAAATTTGATGGAACAATTGATGTAAAAGAAGATGGATTTATTATCAATAACAAGTTTATCAAAGTAACAAGTGAACCTGATCCTGAAAAATTGATTGGGCTTCATCTGGTGTAGATATCGTGCTAGAAGCAACAGGCTTCTTTGCAACGAAAGAAAAAGCAGAAAACATCTCCATAAAAATGGCGGGGCAAAGAAAGTAATTATTACTGCACCGGTGGAAACGATGTCAAAACTGTCGTATTCAATGTAAATCATGAAACCTTGACTGGTGAAGAAACAGTCATCTCACCAGGTTCATGTACAACAAATTGCCTAGCTCCTATGGCTGACACTTTAAATAAAAAATTCGAATTCTAGTTGGTACTATGACAACAATTCATAGCTATACTGGAGATCAAATGACTCTTGATGCTCCTCATCGCAAAGGAGATTTACGACGTGCGAGAGCAGCCGCAGTAAATACGGTTCCAACTTCATCTGGTGCTGCCAAAGCTATTGGGCTAGTTATTCCAGAATTAGATGGTTTGCTAAAAGGCCATGCACAACGTGTGGCAACTCCTACTGGCTCTCTGACAGAACTAGTTAGTCTCGTAAAAACCCCTGTCACTGTCGAAGAGGTGAATGCAGCAATGAAAGCTGCACAAAATGAAAGTTTTGCCTATAACGAGGATTTAATTGTCTCTAGTGACATTATCGGAGATACCCATGGTTCAATCTTCGATGCAACTCAAACAGAAGTTACTACAGATGGAAAAAACTATCTTGTTAAGACTGTAGCTTGGTACGATAATGAAATGAGTTTCACAGCTCAATTAATCCGCACCCTAGAATATTTTTCTAATATTTCCAAATAATTGAATAGTAAGAATCAATAAAAAGCAGCGAAGATGTTTTTAAAAATATCTTCGCTACTTTTTATTTAACACAATATTCTACTTTTCTCTTACATCACAGAGGAATTCCTTATTCTAACTTGTTTTACCCATAAAAACCAAATAATCCAAAACTCTACAATATTGACAATTTTATAGATTTAATCAAATAATCAGAAAAACGAAAATCTTCGAGCTTCAATTCAATAATCATTATTATCATTTTAATTTTACAGTGGGCATGATTTGGAAGGTCATTTCGCTTTTCATATCCCGGACGGTATTTTTCCTCAGGAATTTCCTGCCAATCATCCAAAAGAGCAATCGATTGATAGACCTGCAGGTATTCGTCACACTCCTCACACCAGTGCTTATCCTCTTGATCCCAAAAAGCAGTCATGACACTACTACGGCTGATATAACTTGGCAAGGTTTCTTCCATCGCAAACCAAAGTTTTTTATAGTACTTGAGGGCATCGTAAAAATTTTCAAATTCCTTAGTACTGATGATATCCTCTTGCCAGCCTTCTAGGAACCACCACGGTTCCAAATCCCCTTTCATTTCAACTACTTGGTACATTTTTCTTTCTCACCTCATCTTTGGTGTTCTTATTATACAAAATTTTCTGGAAAAGATAAAAAAAATGGTCTTATATTTTATATTTATCAAAAATAGAAGAGATTCTAGTCATATAAATACGAAAAGAACCCACAATTCATTGTGAGTTCTTTTGCTTTCGTTTTAGTCTTCAGATGATTCCACAATTGCTTCATCAACAGCAATGTTTTCAATAACTTCAACTTCGTTAACTGAAAGTGGTTCAATGTTACGGTAACGAGCCATACCTGTACCAGCAGGGATAGTCTTACCAATGATAACATTTTCTTTAAGACCAAGGAGATGGTCTTTCTTACCACGGATAGCTGCATCTGTAAGGACACGTGTTGTTTCTTGGAAGGAAGCCGCTGACAAGAATGAATTTGTTTCAAGTGAGGCTTTCGTAATACCAAGAAGGACTGGACGAGATGTTGCAGGAACACCACCAGAGATAACAATATCCTTGTTAGCATCTGTGAAGTCAGAAATGTCCATAAGTGTACCCGGAAGGAGATCTGTATCACCTGGATCCATAACACGTACTTTACGAAGCATTTGACGAACCATTACTTCGACGTGTTTGTCACCGATTTCTACCCCTTGGCTACGGTAAACTTTTGTACTTCTGCAAGAAGGTAAGTTTCAACTGACAAGGTATCACGAACTTCAAGAACGTTTTTGGTTGGATTGAACCTTCTGTCAGAGCTGCACCACGGTGACTTCGTCCCCACTTCAACTTTCATACGAGCTGTAAATGGTACAACATATTCACCCATTCCAGTTTACCTTGAACGAAGACCTTCTTAGTACGTGTTGCAGCATCTTCTTCGATTTCAATAACAGTACCCTTAACTTCAGTGATAACCGCTTCCCCTTTAGGGTTACGTGCTTCAAAGATTTCCTGGATACGTGGAAGACCCTGTGTGATATCGGTGTTTGAGGCTACCCCACCGGTGTGGAAGGTACGCATAGTAAGCTGTGTACCAGGTTCCCCGATAGATTGAGCGGCGATAGTACCAACTGCTTCACCAACTTCAACCGCATCACCTGTTGCCAAGTTGATACCGTAACAGTGACGGCAGACACCGTGACGTGTGTTACATGTAAAGACTGAACGGATAGTTACTTCTTCAACACCAGCATTGACAATAGCAGCAGCCATGTCTTCAGTAATCAAAGTATCTGGACCTACGATTACTTCACCTGTTGTAGGATTCTTAACTGATTTCTTAGTGTAACGACCTTGAAGACGTTCTTCAAGTGTTTCCGTAACCTCTTTACCATCAGTAATCGCACGGATGAGAAGACCACGGTCTGTTCCACAGTCGTCTTCACGGATGATAACATCTTGGGCAACATCAACCAAACGACGAGTAAGGTAACCTGAGTCGGCTGTCTTAAGGGCCGTATCGGTCATACCTTTACGCGCACCGTGAGTAGAGAAGAACATTTCCAAAACGCTCAAACCTTCACGGAAGTTTGAAAGGATAGGCAATTCCATGATACGTCCGTTAGGAGCAGCCATCAAACCACGCATACCAGCAAGTTGAGAGAAGTTAGAGATGTTACCACGGGCTCCTGAGTCCATCATCATAACGATTGGGTTCTTAGGATCTTGTGTTTCAATCAGACGTTTTTCAAGTGCTTCTTTAGCTTCACGCCATGTTGTTGTAACAGCAACATAACGGTCATCATCGCTCATCAAACCACGACGGAAGGCCTTGTTAATTTCTTCAACACGGTGGTGAGCAGCATCGATAATTTCTTGTTTATTATCGATAACTGGGATATCGGCGATACCCACTGTCAAACCAGCAAGTGTTGAGTGGTAGTAACCAAGGTCTTTCAAACGGTCAAGGAAGGCTGATGTTTCAGTTGTACGAAGACGTTTGAAGGTTTCAGCGATGATGTTACCAAGATTTTTCTTCTTAAATGGTGCATTAATTTCCAAACTATCAATAACTGTTTGGATATCTTGACCTGGTTCAAGGAAGTATTTATCTGGCGTACTATCTGTCAAGTTTTCATTTGTGATTTCTTGAAGTATGGAATTTCTGCTGAATAATCTCGTTAAAGAGAGATTTACCAACGGTTGTTACCATAATCTTGTGAAGTTGGTTTTCTTTCCAAGGTTTATCAGGCATGCTGTCTACAGCAATACCGACACGGCTATGCAAGTGAACATAACCATTACGATAAGCCATCACTGCCTCATCAATATCCTTGAAGACCATACCTTCACCTCACGGCCTTTTCTTCCATTGTCAAGTAGTAGTTACCAAGAACCATATCCTGAGATGGCGTTACGACGGTTTACCATCTTTAGGGTTAAGGATGTGTTCTGCTGCAAGGAGGAGCAAACGTGCTTCAGCTTGAGCTTCTTCAGACAATGGAACGTGGATGGCCATTTGGTCACCGTCAAAGTCGGCATTGTAGGCTCACAGGCAAGGGTGAAGCGAAGGAGCCTTACCATCAATCAAGACTGGTTCAAAGGCCTGATCCCCAAACGGTGGAGGGTAGGTGCGCGGTTAAGGAGTACTGGGTGTTCCTTAATGACATCTTCAAGAATATCCCAAATACGTTCATCACCACGTTCAACCATACGTTTAGCGGCTTTCACGTTGCCTGCGTATTCACGCGCAACGATTTCACGCATAACAAATGGTTTGAAAAGTTCGATGGCCATCAAACGTGGCACACCACATTGATACATTTTAAGTGTTGGACCAACAGCGATAACGGAACGTCCAGAGAAGTCAACACGTTTACCAAGTAAGTTTTGACGGAAACGACCTTGTTTACCTTTAAGCATGTGGCTCAAAGATTTAAGTGGACGACTACCTGGTCCAGTAATTGGACGACCACGACGTCCATTATCGATAAGGGCATCTACCGCTTCTTGCAACATACGTTTTTCGTTTTGCACGATGATACCTGGAGCATTCAATTCAAGCAAACGAGCCAAACGGTTGTTACGGTTGATAACACGACGATAAAGATCGTTCAAGTCTGATGCCGCAAAACGTCCACCATCCAATTGAACCATTGGACGAAGGTCTGGTGGCAATACTGGCAAAATGTTAAGAACCATCCATTCTGGTTTGTTACCAGACTTATAGAAGGCATCAAGAACGTCCAAACGACGAACAGCCTTAACACGTTTTTGACCAGTTGCTGTCTTCAACTCTTCTTTGAGTTCAGCAATTTCAGCTTCCAAATCCACTTGTTTCAAGAGGTCTTGGATAGCTTCTGCACCCATTTTAGCGACAAATGAACCATGTCCATACTCTTGCAATTTTTCACGATATTCACGTTCTGTCAAGAGAGATTTTGGTTCAAGTGGTGTTTCCTTTGGATCGATAACCACGTAAGCTGCGAAGTAGATAACTTCTTCAAGCGCACGAGGACTCATGTCCAAAGTCAATCCCATACGAGAAGGGATTCCCTTGAAGTACCAGATGTGTGATACTGGTGCTTTCAACTCGATGTGACCCATACGTTCACGACGAACCTTAGCACGTGTTACTTCAACACCACAGCGGTCACAAACGATACCTTTATAACGGATACGTTTGTATTTTCCACACGCACATTCCCAGTCTTTAGTAGGACCAAAGATCACTTCGTCGAAGAGACCTTCGCGTTCTGGTTTGAGCGTACGGTAGTTGATTGTTTCAGGTTTCTTAACTTCACCATAAGACCATGAACGGACCTTAGTTGGTGAAGCTAGTGTGATTTGCATACTTTTAAATCGATTTACGTCAACCACTAGTATTACCTTTCTTTTGTTCTATTGACAATAGCAGCGCTATTCTCACCTTTATCAGCTACCTTAGCAGAGAGAGTGAACTCCCTCTCTAAAGCTTATTTATTCTGTTTTATCTGAAGCTTCTTCTTTAGCTTTTTCTAATTCAGCAGCTTCTTTAGCTGTTGTACACGTGCTTTTTCAAGATCATCAACGTGCATGACATCGTCATCTTCACCTTCATCAAGATCACGCAATTCAACTTCTGATCATCTTCGTCAAGGACACGCATGTCAAGACCAGTGATTGCAATTCTTTACAAGTACTCGGAATGATTCTGGAACGCCTGGTTTTGGAATTGGTTTACCTTTAGTGATAGCTTCATAGGCTTTCAAACGTCCGTTAACATCATCGACTTGTAAGTCAAGATTTCTTGAAGAATTTTGATGCACCATAAGCTTCAAGGGCCCAAACCTCCATCTCACCGAAACGTTGTCCACCAAATTGTGCTTTACCACCAAGAGGTTGTTGGTAACAAGTGAGTAAGGACCTACTGAACGAGCGTGAAGTTTATCATCAACCATGTGGTGAAGTTTGATCATGTACATGACACCAACTGACACACGGTTATCAAATGGTTCACCTGTACGTCCATCGTAAAGGATTGTCTTAGCATCGCTATCCATACCTGCTTCACGAACAGTATCCCAGAGGTCTTCTGAGCTTGCCCCGTCAAAGACTGGTGTTGCGATGTGGATACCCAAGTTACGAGCAGCCATACCAAGGTGAAGTTCCATAACCTGACCGATGTTCATACGTGATGGCACCCCAAGAGGGTTCAACATGATATCAACTGGTGTACCGTCTGGAAGATAAGGCATGTCTTCAACAGGAACAATACGAGAAACAACCCCTTTGTTACCGTGACGACCGGCCATCTTATCTCCGACCTTGATCTTACGTTTTTGAGCGATGTAAACACGAACAAGCATGTTAACACCTGATTGCAATTCATCACCGTTTGCACGTGTGAAGATTTTAACATCACGAACGACACCATCACCACCGTGAGGTACACGAGTGACGTATCACGTACTTCACGAGATTTGTCACCAAAGATAGCGTGGAGAAGACGTTCTTCAGCAGAAAGGTCTTTTTCACCCTTAGGTGTTACCTTACCAACAAGAATGTCACCTTCTTTAACCTCAGCACCGATACGGATAATACCCATTTCGTCAAGGTCTTTAGGGCTTCTTCACCAACATTTGGCAATTCACGTGTGATTTCTTCAGGCCCAAGCTTTGTATCACGTGTTTCTGATTCGAATTCTTCCAAGTGAACAGATGTATAAACATCATCTTTCACAAGACGTTCACTCATGATTACGGCATCCTCGAAGTTGTAACCTTCCCATGTCATGTATGCGACGATAGGGTTTTGACCGAGGGCCATTTCTCCACCTTCCATAGATGGACCGTCAGCGATAAAGTCACCTTTTTCGACAATATCGCCAACCTTAACCAAAGTACGTTGGTTGTAAGCAGTACCTGAGTTTGAACGACGGAATTTTTGAACAGTATAAACATCAAGAGAACCATCTTCACGACGAACTTCAACCTTATCAGCATCAGAGTAAACAACTTTACCATCATGTTGAGCGATAACAGCAGCCCTGAATCGTGGGCAGCTTGATATTCCATACCAGTACCAACAAATGGTGCTCTTGGATCAATCAATGGCACAGCTTGACGTTGCATGTTGGCACCCATGAGGGCACGGTTAGAGTCATCGTTTTCCAAGAAAGGAATACATGCTGTCGCAACGGCAACTACCTGTTTAGGAGAAACATCCACGAAATCTACAAGGTGTGATGGGTACTCTTGGTTATTACCTTGATGACGCCCCATAACGATCTCTTCTGCAAATGTTCCATCTTCGTTCAATTTAGAGTTAGCCTGAGCAACTGTGTACTCATCTTCTTCGTCGGCAGTCAACCAAACTACTTCGTTGGTTACTTTACCAGTTGCACGGTCAACCTTACGATATGGTGTTTGAATGAAACCATACTTGTTAAGGTGTCCGTATGAAGACAAGTTATTGATCAAACCGATGTTAGGTCCTTCAGGTGTTTCAATTGGACACATACGACCGTAGTGCGTGTAGTGCACGTCACGAACTTCATATCCGGCACGGTCACGTGTCAAACCACCAGGTCCCAAGGCTGACAAACGACGTTTGTGTGACAACTCTGACAATGGGTTGTGTTGGTCCATGAACTGTGACAACTGTGAACTACCAAAGAATTCTTTAACAGCTGCAGTTACAGGCGAATATTGATGATTTGTTGTGGTGTCAAGACTTCGTTATCTTGAACTGACATACGCTCACGTACGTTACGTTCCATACGAGCCAAACCAATACGGAATTGGTTAGCAAGCAATTCACCAACAGCACGGATACGACGGTTACCAAGGTGGTCGATATCGTCTACTTTACCGATACCTTCAGCAAGGTTGAGGAAGTAGCTCATTTCAGCCAAGATATCCGCTGTTGTCAAAGCACGAACTTTGTCATCTGGGTTGGCATTACCAACAATTGTAACTACACGATCTGGATCATTTGGTGCAACAACCTTGAATTTTTGAAGAACAACAGGTTCTGTAACCACCGCATAATCATTTGGTGTGTATACAAATTTGTTCAAATCACCATCCAAGTATTCTGCGATTGAATCAATCACATCACGTGTCATTTCAGTACCAGCTTCAACAAGGATTTCACCTGTTTCAGGATCTACCAAGTTTTCAGCAATTGTTTGTCCCAAAAGACGTGTCTTGATGTTAAGTTTTTTGTTGACTTTGTAACGGCCAACAGCAGCTAAGTCATAACGACGTGGATCAAAGAAACGAGCTACAAGCAAGCTACGTGAGCTATCGGCAGTTTTTGGTTCACCTGGACGAAGACGTTCATAAATTTCTTTAAGCGCTTCATCAGTACGTGAATCTGCTGGGTTTTTGTGGATATCTTTTTCAATGGTGTTACGAACCAACTCGCTATCACCAAAGATATCAACAATTTCGTCATCACCTGAGAATCCAAGCGCACGCACAAGCGTTGTGAATGGAATCTTACGTGTACGGTCGATACGAGTGTAGGCGATATCTTTTGAATCTGTTTCAAGCTCAAGCCACGCCCCACGGTTAGGGATAACTGTTGATCCATAACCCACTTTGCCGTTTTTATCAACCTTATCGTTAAAGTAAACACCAGGTGAGCGCACCAACTGAGAAACGATAATACGTTCACCACCATTGATGATGAAAGTACCCATCTCAGTCATAATAGGGAAATCTCCGAAGAAGACTTCCTGAGTTTTGATTTCACCAGTTTCTTTGTTAATAAGACGGAAAGTCACAAAGATAGGTGCTGAGTATGATGCATCGTGGATACGAGCTTCTTCAAGTGTATACTTAGGCTCTTTCAATTCGTAACCAACGAATTCCAATTCCATAGTGTCTGTGAAGTTTGAGATAGGAAGTACATCCTCAAAAACCTCTTTAAGACCAGTATCCAAGAATTCTTTGAATGAATCCGTTTGGATTTCAATCAAGTTTGGTAAATCAAGAACTTCTTTGATTCTTGAAAAACTACGACGGGTACGATGTTTCCCGTATTGAACGTCATGTCCTGCCAAGTCTTCTACTCCTTTTCTACATTCGAGACCTGCTTTGCAAGTCGTGCACTTTAAATATTTGTCTTCTGCCTTTTTCAGTTGCTTGTCCCATTGACAAGTGATTAAACACTAAGATCCACTTAACTGATTAATGATAAGCGATAACTTAATCTGTGAATTTTTAGAACCTTTAAATATGCGTTACAACACTTGGAAATCCTAAAAATAAGCACAAAAATAGCAGCTAAATCTGACCGAAAAAACGTTGATTTAACTGCTGTATCTCTTGATTGGACAATATTTCAACCAAGTAAGACGACAAATAGTTGTCTATATTATACCTAATTTTTTACTTTTTTGCAAGTTTTCTTGGCAATTCTTAATGCCCTCCAAGAATGCTAGACCAGGCTTTTTGATAATCACTGTCAGTTCCACCAATAGCAAACTTGTAAGTCGTATCTCCAGGTCCATTTTTAGCCCAGTAAGTATCAACCATTTCACCACTTACAGAAACATTGCGACCATTGACAGACACTGTTGCTGGTTTAAGACCTGTTGATTTGAGCACACTTGCCTTAATAGCACTTGAATCGATATTAAACTTATCTCCCGTTTTAAAAATACCTGGATTAGCATTATAGATAGCGGAAGTCAAACGAGCCATATATTGGGAATTATATATGTAACCCGTTTTAGAATTGGTTGGTGTATTATTATCATATCCGGCCCAACCACCAAGAGTAATACCAGGAGTTGACACAATCAGCCAAGCATCCGCAAAGTTATCTGTCGTTCCTGTTTTACCCATCCAATCAGCTGAGGCTGCTGCACCATTGACATTTTTCAATTCAGAATGGAACTGGGTCGTTGCCCCCTTAACGACAACTTCTTTGAGAGATTATCCATGATACTTGCCGTAGCCCTCGAGAAAACTTGAACCCCTCGGATTTATGCTGATAAATAACTTCTCCTGTACGATCAGTAATACTATCAATCATATGGCCCTTCTCATAGACGCCACCATTGGAAAGCATTTGATAGGCATTTACTTGCTGGGCAACCGTAGTTTCAATTCCCCCGCCAAGAGGTAAACTTTCGATATTGTAGTTAGCAATCTTATAACCCATCTTGGTCATGTAACCCTCAACATCAACATCATGACGTTGAAGCATTTGATAAGTCCAAAAGGCTGGAATGTTCCATGAGGTATTGAGTGCCTCTTGTAGGTTCATCATAGCTGTACCCTTATCACCATCATGGAGAATAGGCGTTCCACCCGTAAAATTAGTTGGGTAGTTAGAAAGGATACTTGAGCTACCCATCAAACCTTGATCAATAGCAATTCCATAAGCGATAATAGGCTTAATAGATGAGCCTGGGGAGCGTGCCGTATCAAAGGCATGGTTATTTTGGTTATTTTCGTAACTACGACCACCAACAAATCCTAAATTGCTCCAGTCGCATTATCCATGAGCACATTTCCGACTTCAACTCCACTATTGCCACCCTGGTCGAGGAGGCCACCATATTGACTCGCAGCATCTTGCATCGCATTATAAACTGCATTATCAATAGTTGTCTTAACGCTGTAGCCACCGGTTTGGAGCTCTTGAAGAGCTCTCTCACGATAGCTTTCCTTTGTCTTATCATTTTTCAAATCTTGACTCGATACCTTGTCACGTTTAATGAGGTAATCATACATGACATCCTGAGCCTCAGACATGACAGAATAGTACAAATAGTCATGACTTACAGCATCAGACTTCTCACCAGCCTTGAAATCTTTAGTGATATCATAACTCTTATAGCTTTCGTACTGCGACTTATCAAGATAGCCGCCACGATAAAGATTGTAGAGTACATCTTGTTGACGTGCCAAGCCATAAGCAAGATCCTCTGCGTTTTTTAATTGACCGTCAGCTGTATAAGGTGAGTAGACAATTGGGCTCTGTGGTAAACCTGCCAGATAGGCAGCCTGAGGAACTGTCAAATCCGCTGCAGATACGCCAAAGATACCTTGAGCAGCCTCCTCAATACCAGCAATATTTTTCCCCTTGTTATTACGTCCAAAAGGAGAAACATTCAGATAATCGGTTAAAATTTCATTTTTAGAAACACGACGCTCCAATTGTAAGGCATAGATAATCTCTGCCGCCTTACGTTTAAAGGTTGGTGCATCTCCTGTTACCTGTTGCTTGATTAACTGCTGCGTTAGCGTCGAACCACCACTTGAAGAGCCAACACCCAAAACTGATGACACCAAAGCCCTAAATACTGCCTTTGGCACAACACCCTTATGCTTCTTAAAATTTTCATCCTCAGTCGCAATGATGGCATTTTTGACATTGTTAGAAATCGCATCACTCTCAATAGGTGTTCTCAGCAAGTCAGTGTCAATATCCGCAATCTTCTTGGAATCGGAATAGCTCATCGAAGATACCAAACTAACCTCACTAATCTGATTCAACAAGGTTTTATCCTTAATCGACGGAACAGACTCAATTTGACTCCCCAAATAACCCAAACCAATTCCTGCACCGAACAAGGTAAGGACGATAATAACCACATAAAAGAAATCAGACAAAAGCTTTAAGGTTTTTAAGAAAACATCACCCATGTCTAAGAGTGTCATCCGGTCCTCAGGCGACTTTCTCCCTTGCTTGTGATTTTCTTAGACTCAGTCACAAGCTTCCCCTCTCTAAAGATTTATCCCCTCTTTTAG
Source organism: Streptococcus sp. (assembly GCA_046975465.1). GTDB lineage: Bacteria > Bacillota > Bacilli > Lactobacillales > Streptococcaceae > Streptococcus. Next base: position 15,629 of record JBKWCO010000009.1, read on the forward strand.
ACCTAGAACCAGCAAACTTTGTGCGAATAGTCTGCCCTAGGCGTCTAAAATAATTTATTATTTTTTCAAAATTCATAGAAATACCTCAAAGCCTATTATAACAAACTTTGACAAAGCTTGCATAGGCCTACTTTCTTTTGGTATAATGGTGCAGAATATACTTTACTGGAGAATATCATGACAATTTTTGAAGAACTAAAAGCACGTGGCTTGATTTTTCAAACCACAGATGAAGAAGCCCTTGTAAAAGCCTTTGAAGAGGGACCAGTCTCATACTACACTGGTTATGACCCAACAGCAGACAGTCTCCATCTTGGACACCTTGTAGCTATCCTTACAAGTCGCCGACTTCAATTGGCTGGACACAAACCTTACGCCCTCGTTGGTGGTGCAACAGGTTTGATTGGTGACCCATCATTTAAAGATGCTGAACGTAGCCTCCAAACAAAAGAAACCGTTGAAGGTTGGGTTGAAAAAATCCAAGGTCAGCTCTCTCGTTTCCTCGATTTTGAAAATGGTGACAACAAAGCCGTTATGGTCAATAACTATGATTGGTTTGGTTCAGTCAGCTTCATCGATTTCTTGCGTGACGTGGGTAAATACTTCACAGTTAACTACATGATGAGTAAGGAATCTGTTAAGAAACGTATTGAAACAGGTATCTCTTACACTGAGTTTGCCTACCAAATCATGCAAGGTTACGATTTCTATGAACTCAACGATAAGTACGGCGTAACCCTCCAAATTGGTGGTTCTGACCAATGGGGTAACATGACAGCAGGTACTGAGCTCTTGCGTCGTAAAGCGGACAAATCTGGACACGTAATCACAGTTCCACTTATCACAGATTCAACGGGTAAAAATTCGGTAAATCTGAAGGTAACGCTGTCTGGCTTGATGCGACTAAGACTACACCTTACGAAATGTACCAATTCTGGCTCAACGTTATGGATGATGATGCTGTTCGCTTCTTGAAGATTTTCACTTTCTTATCACTTGAAGAAATCGAAGAAATCGGTAAAGAATTTGATAAAGCTCGTCACCAACGCTTGGCACAAAAGATTTTGGCTCGTGAAGTTGTGACCTTGGTACACGGTAAAGAAGCCTACGAACAAGCTGTTCACATCACTGAACAACTCTTTGCTGGTAACCTTAAAGCTCTCTCAGCACGTGACCTTAAAGTTGCCCTTAACGGTGTCCCAACTTATGAGATCTCAGCAGATGAAAATCTGAATATCGTTGAACTTCTCGTCAATGCTAAGATTTCACCTTCTAAACGCCAAGCACGTGAAGATGTCCAAAACGGTGCTATCTACATCAATGGTGAACGTGTACAAGACTTGGATTACACTCTCTCAGACACAGATAAAATTGATAATGAAATTACTGTTATCCGTCGTGGTAAGAAGAAAAACTTTGTCTTGACTTACTAATTTATAGCTATTCTCACTCCTTAATGGAGTGAGTTTTTTTACCAAAAAGAGCAGTAGGATTGATTCCCAACTACTCTCTTCAGAACACAAAAAACCAGCACTAGGCCGGTTTTCGAGACTATCACATTAGTTA
>JBKWCO010000010.1:0-16900 GCA_046975465.1 Streptococcus sp.
ATGTTTGAAAATTCAATCATAATGTTCGTCTTTTAACCGATTACAGATAGTAAAGCTATCTCAAAAAACAAGGAAAGCTTGTATATCAGCTCAATATCTATAGTAGAAACTTGGTCCTTAACCTATTTTTTGGTATAATATGTTTGATATGTAAAGTTTTCTACTTTACAAAATTGAATGACTTAAGAAAACCGATGAGGTGTTTATATGAAAAAAATTCTAGTAGTTGATGATGAAAGACCAATCTCGGATATCATCAAGTTTAATCTGACTAAAGAGGGTTATGAAGTTGTTACGGCGTTTGATGGTCGTGAAGCTTTAGAGCAGTTTGAAGTTGAAAAACCAGACTTGGTCATCCTGGACTTGATGTTACCTGAACTAGATGGCTTAGAAGTTGCTAAGGAAATTCGAAAGACAAGTCACACACCAATTATCATGCTTTCCGCTAAGGATAGCGAGTTCGATAAGGTTATCGGGCTAGAAATTGGGGCGGACGACTATGTGACAAAACCATTTTCTAATCGTGAATTGTTGGCACGTATCAAAGCTCACTTGCGTCGTACAGAGACTATTGAAACAGCAGCAGAAGAAAGCTCTAACTCTGGTAAGCAGGAGATTTCAATTGGTGAGTTGATTATTGTTCCAGATGCGTTTGTTGCTAAAAAACGTGGAAATGAAGTTGAGCTCACACACCGTGAATTTGAGTTGCTTTTCCATCTGGCAACTCACATGGGACAAGTGATGACGCGTGAGCATTTACTTGAAACTGTTTGGGGTTATGACTATTTTGGTGATGTTCGTACGGTTGACGTAACCATTCGTCGTCTCCGTGAAAAAATTGAAGATACACCAAGCCGTCCAGAGTATATTTTGACCCGCCGTGGTGTTGGCTACTACATGAAGAACTATGACTAGTATTGGCTTAAATATTACGAGCTTTGAGTTAGCCTTACTCTTTACTCTCTTATTTGTTGCTTTTTACTTTATTTTTTCTTGCTTATCGTGATTACCGTCAAGTGAAGAACATTCGGAAGTTGACTAAGCGAGTAAAATCTTTGATGGCTGGAAACTATAATGAAGAGTTACGCTTAAAGGGAGATTCGGAGCTCTTAGAGCTGGCAAATAGCTTGATGATTTATCAGACGTTTCCGTCTGACGCATGAAAATCTAGCCCAAGAAAAAATCGCTTGTCTTCAGTCCTTTCCTATATGAGTGACGGAGTTATTGCGACCAATCGTCGTGGTCAAATTACCATGATTAATAGTACAGCCAAGCGTTTATTAAATATCGATAGGGAAACGGCGACCCAGATGTCAATCTTGGATTTGTTAGATGGTGAAAGTCCTTATACTTATAGTGAATTACTATCTAAGACACGGAAATTCATTTGTCACGTAGAGACGCTAACGATGAGTTTGTAACCTTGCGTGTTAATTTTGCGCTGATTCGTAAGGAGTCTGGCTTTATTTCAGGTTTAGTTGCTGTTATTCATGATGCCACTGAACAGGAAAAAGAAGAACGTGAACGTCGTTTATTCGTATCAAATGTCAGTCACGAATTGCGGACGCCTTTAACTTCCGTTAAATCCTACCTTGAAGCTCTTGATGATGGTGCCCTTAATGAAGAGATTGCTCCAAACTTTATTAAGGTTTCTTTGGATGAAACCAACCGAATGATGAGGATGATCTCTGACCTTTTGGCCCTTTCTCATATTGATAATAAGAGCACACATCTTGATGTTGAAATGACCAATTTTACGGCCTTTATGACCTATATTTTGAATCGTTTTGATCAAATCAAAAGTCAAGAAAATAATACTGGCAAGGATTATGAAATTATTCGAGATTATCCTGTTAATTCTATTTGGGTGGAAATTGATACAGATAAGATGACTCAGGTCGTGGATAATATTCTTAATAATGCCATCAAGTATTCACCCGATGGTGGAAAGATTACAGTGTCCATGAAGACAACAGATGCACAATTAATCGTTTCAATTTCCGACCAAGGTTTAGGTATTCCTAAGAAAGATTGCCTTTGATTTTCGACCGTTTTTACCGTGTTGACAAGGCAAGAAGCCGAGCTCAAGGTGGAACTGGTTTGGTTTGTCCATTGCCAAGGAAATTATTAAACAACATAATGGCTTTATTTGGGCTAGAGTGAATATGGTAAGGGTTCAACCTTTACTATTGTTCTTCCATATGACAAGGATGCTATGATGGTTGATGATTGGGAGATGTAGTAGAAATGACCTCAGATATAGGGTTTAAATATAGTATTTTGGCTTCAGGCTCTACAGGAAACTCTTTTTACTTGGAAACTCCAGAAAAGAAAATTCTAATAGATGCTGGTTTGTCAGGTAAGAAAATTACAAATTTGCTAGCTGAGATTGATCGTGATCCGAGTGATCTTGATGCTATCTTAGTAACGCATGAACATAAGGACCATATCCATGGTGTAGGCGTTTTAGCTCGTAAATATGGTATGGATATCTACGCCAACGAGAAAACCTGGCAGATTATGGATAGTAAAAATATGCTTGGCAAGATTGATAATAGCCAGAAACATGTTTTTTCTCGTGATAAGCTTCTGACCTTTGGAGACATTGATATTGAGTCTTTTGGAGTTAGTCACGACGCTATTGATCCACAGTTCTATCGCTTTATGAAAGATGGAAAGAGTTTCGTTATGTTGACGGATACGGGTTATGTTTCTGATCGTATGGCAGGTATTATTGAGAATGCCGATGGCTATCTGATTGAGTCCAATCATGATGTTGAAATCCTTAGAGCAGGCTCTTACCCATGGTCAACCAAGCAACGTATCCTCTCTGATCAAGGTCACTTGTGTAATGAAGATGGGGCGGACGCTATGATTCGTACCATCGGTAATAAAACTAAAAAGATCTACTTGGGTCACCTTTCCAAAGAAAATAATATCAAGGAGTTGGCCCACATGACGATGGAAAATCAGTTGGCACGTGCTGACTTTGGTGTTGGAACAGACTTCAAGGTTTATGATACCTCACCAGATACAGCGACTCCACTGACAGATATTTAAAAATAGCAGAAGAGCTGCACTAATGCGTTTAGTGTAGCTTTTTAAAAGGAATGTATTTATGAAAGTTGTTTATCTCTCTTTAGGGTTTGTCTCGCTCGGTTTAGGCATTCTAGGAATTCCTCTTCCCATTTTACCGACGACTCCCTTTCTACTTTTAGCCATCGCTTGCTTTGCTAGAAGTTCTAAACGTTTTGAGAAATGGTTATATAATACTAAGCTATATCAAAGTTATGTAGCAGATTTTCGAGAAAACAAATCGATTGCCAAGGAACGAAAGAAAAAAATTATCATTCAAATCTATGTCTTGATGGGGATTTCAATCTTTTTGCTCCTATTCTTTGGGTGAAAATTGGGCTCTTTTGCCTGACAGTCTTTATCACTTATTATCTCTTTAAGGTTATTCCTGATAAAGACTAAGCTATCATCAAAAAATGAGACTTCCAAGATGGAGTCTCATTTTATATATTATTAATGTTTGCTACGTAATTTCTTACGGAGTTTATAGGCAAAATTGGCTGGTCCGTAAAGAGGGCTAACTGGAAGGTTAAATTCCCCAATAAATTGTTCAATGCGTGGGTTAAATTTTGACTTGAAATTGTACAAGCCACCATCAAGCGAATTTTCAATTCCTCCCATGTTTTGCCACTCGGCACCACGCTCGAAAGCGTGATTAGCTGTCTCATACCATGTCAGGATAGCCGGTTGATAACGGCGGTAGTCTTCATCCATTCCTGCATAGATATTCTCAGACGTCTTACCAAATTCAAGAACTAGGGTACCAGAGAGTGGGACTGTCTGATTTCCAGCATCTACTTTTTCTTGGAGAAAGGCAATTTCTTCTTTGAGACGTTTGTGCTCTTGCTTATTGTTCTCAACTTTTCCAGGTTTGGTTTTTTCAGTGAACTTGGCAGCATCAGCAATGTTCTTTTCAAGTTGCTTATTAAGATCTTTAAGACGGGCTGGCAAATCTAGTGTTGAGAGTGTAATGTAAGACGATTCTGGGTAAGTTGTCAACAACTTTTCATAATAGTCAATGCCACGAAGGTGGATGTTTTTACGAGCTTCAGTCTTCTTCATCAAAGAAGCGAATTGTTCAAGAAGCTCAGTGCCACCAAATTGAACCGAAATACCTTTGTTTCGAGCAGTACGAACAGCCTGCTTGGTGCTCTTAGAGAGCTGTTCTTCAGTGAAATCTTCTTTATGGATATTAGCCTGGAAGCGTGGTTGAATATTCTCAGCCATGTCTTCAGTGAGACCAGTCCATTCAACACCAAGAGATTGGATGTTTTTGGCAATAGCCATAGTATCTTCGTTGATGCTAACTTCTTGAGAAATCAAATTTTTAGTGACAAAGAGGCTTGGATCAAATTTAACAAAGAGGGCGTGTTTTGTTTTGGCATACTTTTCAGTGAAGCCAGGACAAAAGCGACTAACTCTTTATCGTGGTAGTCCATGATAGGGCCTCGTGGGATGTAAATCATAGAGAAGCCAAGAGGCAGTGGTTGAATAAGAACACTAGCAACGGCAACAAGTTTGTCATCTTTATAGAAACCTAGACGGTCATTGCCCCAACTATCCTTGATTTTTGCCCATGAGCTACTTTGTAATAAGTTGGTTTGAGGACTATCAATCACAAAGCGGTCATGCTCAGAAGTACTGAGACCAGTTTTATAGGTATACATATTAGTCTAGAACCCACTTTCTAATAGCATAAGCGACACCAGATTCATCATTTGATTTTGTGATGTGTTTCGCGATTTTCTTGATTTCTGGATTTCCATTTTCCATAACGACAGGAGAACCGACGACCTCCAGCATAGCACGGTCATTTTCTTCATCACCGATAGCCATTGTTTCTTCTTTAGAAAGACCGAGTTTCTCGGCAAGATGCGTAACGGCAATTCCTTTGTTGGCTGTTTTCTTGAGAATTTCTAGGTAAAATGGTGTTGATTTTACAATGGTAAAGCGGTCGTAAAATTCCTGTGGAAGTTTGGCAATGGCTGCATCAAGAATTTCAGGTTCATCAATATACATGGCCTTAACAAACTCCTTGTCAGCCACCTCTTCAGGTGTACGATAGTAAATCGGCATATGAACAAGGGTAGACTCATGAACCGTGTAGCGTCCAATGTTGCGATTACTTGTGTAGATACCATCTTTAGTAATGGCGTGAGAATGAACACCAAGCTTGTTAGCCAAAACCTCAATATCAAGGTAGTCTTCGTATGAGAGTGTCTCACGAATTAATTCATTACCAGTAGAAGTTTCTTGGACAAGACCACCATTGAAGGTGATAACATAATCTCCGTCTTGGTTGAGGTTGAGTTCTTCAAGAAGTGGAAGTACTCCAGGAATGGGACGACCAGTCGCGATGACAACCTTTACACCGGCAGCTTTAGCATCTTGAATCGCTTGAAAGACTTCAGGTGTAACTTGACGTTGGCTATTTAAAAGCGTTCCATCAATATCAACAGCAATAAGTTTAATAGACATAATAATTACCTGTTTCGTTTAGTTAATTTCTCTTCTATTTTACTAAAATTTGGGCGCTTTGTCATAGTTCTTCCTGAGAAAAATGATATTGGTGAATTGAAAACTATTAAAGCCAAGTCCAAACTGTATAGAACGGTTTGTTAGTAAGAATTGCTCAAATGCTTTTTAATTGGTAAAATAAGTTCAGACTAATAAAGGAGAGACAAGAGTGATTCGATTTACCAACCAATTGACAGATAAAGAACGTAAGGAAGCAAAAGCATTGATTGCTAGCTGCCAAGCTAATGACCACACCTTTCGAGAACCTTATCTCTCCAATATGCTTAATTTTGATTCCACTATGCCGACCTTTTTCTCTATTATCAAGAGGAGAATTGCTTGGTTTATTAACGGTTTATGCGGATAACGAAGACGTTGAAGTGGCGATTTTAGTTATCCCAGAGTATCGCCGCAAAGGCATTGCGAGGAGTTTGTTTGACAAATTTCAGAAGGAAACGGCATCTTATCCTATTCAATCAGTGACCTTTCAGACAGAACATGTTTTTCTAGAGCGTCATCCTGATTTTATCAGTCATTGGGGCCTAGTTGAAGATGCAGGCACTGAAACCTGGCTAGGGAGAGATAGAACTCCATATACTCTGGATTTCCGTTCAGATGTCAAGTCGCTCTTAGCAACTTCCTCTTATCTTGAAGAAATTGCCCAACTCCACCAGCAAGCCTTTTCTGATGCAGAGGAAACACTTGAAGCAAGTCGCAGATACATTACAGAGGCCTTGAAGGATTCCGATGGCCTACTTTACATCCTTCTCAAAGAAGCTCAGGTCATTGGAGTTTGTACGGTCGATTTATCTGGGAATAACAACTACCTTTATGGACTTGCCGTAGCAGAAGCCTATCGTGGCCAAGGCTATGGAAGCTATCTGGCAAAATCAGTCGTCAATCAACTCATTGCGCAAAATGACAAGTCCTTCCAAATTGCAGTGGAAGATGATAATGTGGGAGCTAAGCATTTGTATGAAAAAATCGGCTTTGTCAAACAAACCCAAGTGGTTTACTTGAAACAGAAAGAATGACTAATGTTATTAGAAGAATTTGAAAATGTACCTGCTGTGATAGAGCCAACTGATCGAAGCCTTATTAGTGGTGGAGAAATCTGTGATACTATTATTCTGTCTTTTAATGGAGAAATCCTTGAACGAGTAAAGCAGATAGACGGAGTCTATGAAGGTGGTTATCTCACCAACCTAAATAGCAAATATCCATGGTATATCTATGAAGTAGATGGATTTAAACTTGCAGTTGCTATGGCTACTATTGGAGCTCCAATGGTTGTGGGTTTCTTAGAAGAACTCAAAGCGAGAGGCTTTAACAACTTTATCGTTTTGGGCTCTTGCGGAGTTCTAGATCAGTCAATTCAAGCAGATAAAATTATTATACCAAGTTCAGCTCTACGTGATGAAGGTACAAGTTACCATTACGCTCCTGCAAGTGATGAGATAGCTTATGACGAAACTTTGCTCTTAACCATGGAGAACGCTTTGAACAAATCTGGTATTGAGCACATTCGGACCAAAGTTTGGACGACAGATGCCTTCTATCGTGAAACAGCTGCTAAGGTAAAACGAAGACTTGAAGCAGGAGCGAAAGTTGTAGATATGGAATCTTCGGCTATCATGGCCTGGGCCCAATATCGACAAGCCAATGTTTATCAGTTTTTCTACACGGCTGACTATGTTGATCATCACAATCATGAGTGGGATGCCAGACGCGAAGAAAGAAAAGCAGATGCTATGACTTTCTTTAATATTGCTGTCAGTATTGCATTAGAGTTGGAAAAATAGGTATAGAACAGAATGGAGTATCAATGGAAATTAAAATCAAAAACAAAATTAAAGTAGGCGACCAAACGGAAATTATCGAAGAAATCCACACTTGTGAGGTTATGGAAAAAGGAGATTATACCTATCTTGTTCACCATAATTCGGAGAAAGAAAAAGTGGTTATTAAGTTGAACAAGGAAGAGCTGGTGATGACACGCTTTTCTAATCCTAAATCCATTATGCGTTTTTCTGCTAAAGTACCTGCCTTAGTCCACATTCCGACACCGCTTGGCACCCAGCATTTTCAAACCGTTACGAGCCTTTTTGCCTATGATCCTGATGGCCAAACAGTTGATATTCATTATCAATTGCAACATCCAGAAACGGAAGACATCTTTGCTGATTATGAATTAGAGGTTTCATGGTTTTAATTTGTGAAAAAATTGAGTCATTTGGCTTGAAAAAGCCCTAAATTATGATAAAATGTAAGGGTATATCAAAGGGAGTAGCAGGTGACTGTAATCATGAGATTTGATTAACAGTTGCGATTATGTCGTCATTACGAAATTTTACATTTCCGGCATATTCTTAAACAGCGAGACTTGTTTTTTATTAAACAAGTCTCTTTTTGTATGATTTTTTATATGAAAAGAGTCTTGTTAGCCATTTTTCCCTATATAGAAGGAGGAGATTATTTTGTCTAAAGAACAAAATAAAGCCTTGTTTTACACACAAGGAGAGGAAGAAGTCCTAAAAAACTTGGACACTTCTGTTGATGGTTTGTCTACTGCACAAGCCAAGGAACGTTTAGATGCCTATGGCTATAACGAGTTGGATGAAGGTGAAAAACGCAGCCTCTTGTCAAAATTCATCGATCAGTTTAAAGATTTGATGATTATCATCTTGCTTGTCGCCGCCGCCCTTTCTGTTATTACAGAAGGTATGCATGGTTTGACGGATGCCTGCATTATTTTAGCCGTTGTTGTTTTGAATGCAGCCTTTGGTGTGTATCAAGAAGGTCAAGCAGAAGCGGCTATTGAAGCCCTCAAAAACATGTCTAGTCCTATGGCTCGTGTGCGTCGTGATGGGCATGTCGTTGAAATTGATTCACGCGAATTGGTTCCTGGAGACATCGTCTTGCTTGAAGCTGGTGATGTTGTTCCTGCGGATATGCGCTTGCTCGAAGCTGCCTCACTTAAGATTGAAGAGGCTGCCCTTACAGGTGAGTCTGTTCCAGTTGAAAAGGATATTACTGAAACGGTTGCAGCAGATGCAGGTATTGGTGACCGTGTAAATATGGGTTACCAGAATTCTAACGTGACTTATGGTCGTGGTACTGGTGTTGTTACCAATACTGGTATGTATACTGAAGTTGGTAAAATTGCTGATATGTTGGCTAATGCGGACGAATCACAAACACCTTTGAAGCAAAGCCTAGAACAATTATCTAAGAGTTTAACCTACCTTATTGTTGCGATTGCCTTGGTGACATTCTTGGTGAGTGTCTTCATTCGTGGCGAACAGCCCCTCGAAGGTTTGATGATTGCCGTTGCTCTTGCCGTTGCAGCCATTCCTGAAGGTTTACCTGCTATTGTAACCATCCTCTTATCATTGGGAACAACGACACTTGCTAAACGTAATTCGATTGTGCGTAAATTGCCAGCTGTTGAAACACTTGGTTCAACAGAAATTATCGCATCTGATAAGACTGGTACCTTGACAATGAACCAAATGACCGTTGAAAAGTCTATACAAACGGTCAATTGCAAAGCGCTGACACAGAACTTGGTGCGGATAATACGACCCTTCGTATTATGAACTTTGCCAATGATACAAAGGTGGATCCAGATGGTAAATTAATCGGGGATCCAACGGAAACAGCCCTTGTTCAATTTGGTTTGGACCATAATTTTGATGTGCGTGACGTCTTGAAATCAGAGCCTCGTGTGGCAGAGTTGCCATTTGACTCTGACCGTAAGCTCATGTCTACTATCCATAAAGAAACAGATGGGTCTTACTTTGTAGCCGTTAAAGGTGCGCCTGACCAATTGCTCAAACGTGTGACTCGTATTGAAATCAATGGTGAGGTCCGTCCTATCACAGATGAAGATAAACAAGCTATCCTTGCGACTAATAAGGACTTGGCAAAACAAGCTCTTCGTGTCTTGATGATGGCTTATAAGATAACGAATGACATTCCTACCTTGGAATCTGCAGTTGTTGAGTCTGATTTGATTTTCTCAGGTTTGGTAGGTATGATTGACCCAGAACGTCCAGAAGCAGCAGAGGCTGTCCGTGTCGCTAAAGAAGCGGGTATTCGTCCAATCATGATTACTGGTGACCACCAAGATACAGCAGAAGCTATTGCTAAACGTCTTGGTATCATCGATCCAAATGACACAGAAGACCATGTCATTACTGGGGCTGAGCTTAATGAGCTTTCTGATGAGGAATTCCAGAAAGTCTTCAAACAGTACTCAGTTTATGCGCGTGTGTCTCCTGAACACAAGGTTCGTATCGTTAAGGCTTGGCAAAATGAGGGCAAGGTTGTTGCTATGACAGGTGACGGGGTCAATGATGCGCCATCACTTAAGACAGCTGATATTGGTATCGGTATGGGAATTACAGGTACAGAGGTTTCTAAGGGAGCTTCAGATATGGTTCTTGCCGATGATAACTTCGCGACAATTATCGTTGCCGTAGAAGAAGGACGTAAGGTCTTCTCAAACATCCAAAAATCAATCCAGTACCTCTTGTCAGCCAATATGGCCGAAGTCTTCATTATCTTCTTCGCTACACTGTTTGGTTGGGATGTGCTTCAACCAGTACACCTTCTCTGGATTAACCTAGTCACTGATACCCTTCCAGCTATCGCACTTGGGGTTGAGCCAGCTGAACCAGGTATTATGACTCACAAACCTCGTGGTCGCCAATCAAACTTCTTTGATGGTGGTGTCTTCGGAGCGATTATGTATCAAGGTGTCTTCCAAACTATCCTTGTTCTTGCAGTATATGGTTGGGGCCTTGCCTTCCCAGAGCACCATACGCAAGCAGAAATTCATGCGGATGCCCTTACAATGGCCTTTGCCACACTTGGATTAATCCAGTTGCTCCATGCCTTTAACGTTAAATCTGTTTATCAATCGGTCTTTAAAGTTGGTCTCTTTAGAAATAAAACTTTCAACTGGGCAATTCCAGTGGCCTTCGTTCTTTTGATGGCAACTATCGTAGTTCCTGGATTTAATAACCTTTTCCATGTGTCACACCTTAGTCTGACACAATGGCTTGCGGTTATTGTAGGTTCCTTCTTGATTGTGGTATTGTTGAATTAGTTAAAGCCACTCAACGTGCCTTGGCAGGATAAAGACGCTATATAAAATACAAAGTCAGAGATACAGGTCTCTGGCTTTATTAGAATAAAGGTCTATTTTTGAGACTTTCCTTATGTGATAGCGGACGTCAGCGAACTTTTTCGAAGTTCCATGATTAAGTTTTGAGTCTAAGGTCTCAAACTTACGAACGACTAACTCTTATGTTTCAGTCGTTTTTATCACGTCGGAATGGCTCGGAATATGTACCGTACAGTCGCTAAATAAAGAGTCTTTTCCGATTTTAGTAAAGCTTCTTAGTTTACTAGATTTTTTAAGGACATTTTCAACATTTTGAACAGAGATTAAGTCGTGAGCTTTTCTTATCACATCTTGAATTCGTCAGGTGTCTTGTTTATAATTGAGGGAAGTAATGACTAGTTTAAGGAGTAGCATATGAACGAAACCATTAAGACACAACAATCATCGTAGTATTCGTCAGTTTAAATCCAAAGCTCTGACACAGGAAGAAGTCAACCTCTTGGTTGATGTTGCCAGACATACATCAACGAGTAATTTTAGACAGGCTTATTCAATTATAAGTATCACTGATGAAAAGTTGAAGGAACAAATTGCAGAGATTGCCAACCAACCTTATATTCCAAAGGCTGGGCATCTTTTTGTAGTTGTTGTGGATCAAAGACGTAATACCTTGATTGCGGAAGCAAAGGGCGCTGAGGCCTTAGTGCAAGGTAGCCCCGAACGCTTTATTTCAGCTTTTCAGATCACTATGATTGCTGCTCAAAATGTGGTAGTAGCTGCTGAGAGTTTAGGTATGGGAACAGTTTATTTGGGTAGTATCTTGAATGATAATGCCAAGCTTTCGGAGCTCCTCAAACTGCCTAAGTATGTCTATCCAGCAGTAGGGCTAGCAGTTGGTTGGCCGGATCAGGAACCACAGCTTAAACCTCGTTTGCCACGTCACGTCATTCATATGGAAAATTATTATCAGGATTTAGAAAATCCCTTGGAGGAGCTAAAAGATTACGACGCTGAAGTCCATGAGTATTATGATCTCCGCGATCTCAATAATAGAGTTGATGAATTTACGACTCAGATTGCTAAGACCATGGATAAATCTGTCGCTAATCGTGCAAATACCTTGAAGGACCTTCAAAAGCAAGGATTCTTCACCGAATAAAAAACGACTCCCATAGAGCCGTTCTATACATCTAATAATGTCATAGATGAAAGGAACTCATTTGCTAGTTCCTTTTTTTCGTATTCTAAAAACTCCGGCCGTTTCTTGACTAGGTTGTACCGTTTAGAGAGGTTCCATGTTCCAGTAGGATTGAGTTCAGGATGATTGGAAACAAAGTCAATGGTTAAGTCCCATTCTCGTCGGTATCCAAGAGGACGCGAGTGATAGGTTACACCGTCAATAGTTACCCTCCCATAACTGCGGTGAGCATGACCAAAAATAACGTCTTTAACGCCATGTTTGACGAAAATCTGATGGAATTGTTCAGATCCCAAATAAGCGTTAAAAGGTTTAAAACGTACGTGCGTCATGGTGAAACGACTGTGAGGAACGAAATGCATGGCAACTATAAGGTTATTCGTGTCTAAATCATTTAGAATATTATCTAGCTTCTGGAGACTAGTTTGACAGATTTCGGGATCTGTACCCAATCGTTTAAGTCGTCGGTCGAACCAGAGTTGTTTCTTACGTTTAAGAATCTTTTCCAATTTTTCATCAGAATAGGAATAATCATACCAGCCATGAAAGGCCAATAATGTCTTGACCTAAATCAATCAGCTGAAAATCAAGCTTAGAAATAAGGTCATCCTCCAAATCAAGCATATCATGATTGCCTAAATTATAGGTAACCTTGACCTCCTTAGAAAGCTTTTGTAGAAATGGTTTAGCGTCGCTAAAATAATGGTTAGAAATATCACCAGCAATGTGAAGGTGACTAACCTCTTGATTTTTCAGGCATTCTATAAGCGTATCGATTTCATATGTTTCAAAGTGATTCAAATCAATATGTAAATCACTCATTACTGCAAGTCTCGTCATAGAAACATTGTAACAAAAAGGTCGTACCTTGTCCTTAGACGAAGATGATAAAAAATACTTGCCCTTGTGCTCTGTTTTCATTATGATAAGAATATGAATATCAAGTTAGAAATACAAAAGATGGCCAAGGAAATTGGCATTTCAAAAATTGGTTTTACAACCGCTGATGATTTTGCCTATCTGGAGAAATCCCTTCGACTTGGTGTCGAAGAAGGGCGAACAACAGGGTTTGAACATAAAAATATTGAAGAGCGTATTTATCCTAAGTTGACCTTGGAATCAGCTAAAACCATCATTTCCATTGCAGTAGCCTATCCGCATAAGTTGCCGCAACAACCCCAAAAAACAGAATTTAAGCGGGGCAAAATCACTCCAAATTCGTGGGGTCTAGATTACCACTATGTTTTGCAGGACAAACTAAAATGCTTGGCAGAAGGCATTGAAAAACTGACGGAAAACTTCGAATATAAAGGTATGGTGGATACTGGAGCCTTGGTCGATACAGCAGTGGCCAAGCGAGCTGGAATAGGTTTTATCGGAAAGAATGGACTAGTGATTTCAAAAGAATACGGCTCCTACATGTATCTCGGTGAGCTTATCACTAATCTAGAGATAGAACCTGATCATGAAGTAGACTATGGATGTGGGGATTGTCGTCGTTGTTTGGATGCCTGTCCGACATCTTGTCTCATTGGTGATGGGACTATGAATGCTCGTCGTTGCCTCTCCTTCCAAACCCAAGATAAGGGCATGATGGATATGGAGTTTCGAAAGAAGATCAAGACTGTTATCTATGGTTGTGATATTTGTCAGATTTCCTGTCCATATAACAGAGGTATTGACAATCCCTTGGCTTCAGAGATTGACCCTGAGCTTGCCATGCCCGAATTGCTCCCATTTCTAGAGTTGACTAATAAGTCTTTTAAAGAAAAATTTGGAATGATCGCTGGTTCTTGGCGTGGTAAGAACATTCTTCAGCGAAACGCCATTATTGCCTTGGCAACTTACATGATCGCAATGCCATTGTCAAACTGATGGAGATTATTGATAAGAATAATAACCCCATCCATACGGCAACGGCTATTTGGGCTCTCGGTGAGATTGTTAAAAGCCAGATCAGGCCATGTTAGACTACATGAGAGAACTTTCACCCAAGGATGAAGAAGCCCAAGCTGAGTGGGAGCTTGTATGTGCAAATGGCAAATTTAGGCGATTTATGCTAGAATTAAGCATAATACTATAAAATGGAGGAAACCTATCCATGGAAGTGGCAGAAATTCGCCAAAAATCTCTGAAAATCAAGAGAAGCTCGTGAGCTTCGGGAGGTCTCTTTGACTTAGATCGTTTGGAAGAGGACATTGCGCTCCTTGAAAACCGAATGACTGAGCCAGATTTTTGGAATGATAATATTGCAGCTCAAAAGACCTCTCAAGAGTTAAATGAGCTCAAAATGAAATACGAAACTTTCAACAATATGCAAGAACTCTCTGACGAAACAGAGCTTTATTTAGAAATGTTGGAAGAAGATGATAGTGTTCAAGAAGAGCTGGAAGAAACGCTCGAAAAACTTGATAAGATTATGACAAGTTACGAGATGACACTGCTCTTGTCTGAACCATATGACCATAACAATGCCATTCTGGAAATTCACCCAGGGTCTGGTGGTACAGAAGCTCAGGACTGGGCTGATATGTTACTTCGTATGTATCAACGTTATGGAAATGCTAAAGGTTTCAAGGTTGAGACTTTGGATTATCAGGCTGGTGATGAGGCTGGAATCAAATCTGTAACTCTTGCTTTTGAAGGACCTAATGCTTATGGATTCCTCAAGTCAGAAATGGGTGTCCACCGTTTGGTTCGTATTTCGCCATTTGACTCTGCTAAACGTCGTCATACCTCATTTACATCTGTGGAAGTCATGCCAGAACTAGATGATACCATTGAAGTTGAGATTCGTGATGATGATATCAAGATGGATACATTCCGTTCAGGTGGTGCAGGTGGTCAGAACGTCAACAAGGTTTCTACAGGTGTCCGTTTGACTCACATTCCAACAGGTATTGTTGTAGCTTCAACGGTTGACCGTACACAATACGGAAACCGTGACCGTGCGATGAAGATGCTTCAAGCGAAACTCTATCAAATGGAGCAGGAAAAGAAAGCAGAAGAAGTGAATGCTTTGAAAGGTGATAAGAAAGAAATCACCTGGGAAGCCAAATTCGCTCATACGTTTTCCTCCATACACTATGGTTAAGGATCATCGTACAGGCTATGAAGTTGCCCAGGTTGATAAGGTAATGGATGGAGATATTGAAGGCTTCATCGATGCCTACCTCAAGTGGCGCATGGAAGAATAGTAATAATATACTATTTTAAGTATTCAGATACTTTATCTCAATGAAAGGAAGGCATTCAGCTACTTTAGTAGTTGAATACTGACATTATGGCTCTTATTGAATTAAAAGATGTTACTAAGAAGTATGATAAGTCGACAACTGCCCTAAGACATATTGATTTGTCTGTTAACTCAGGGAATTTGTTTACTTAGTCGGCCCTTCTGGTGCTGGTAAATCAAGTTTAATTCGCTTGTTTTTAAGAAGAAAAATTAACGAGTGGCTCTATGAAGGTTGGAGAGTTCGACTTAACCCGACTTCGTAAGAAGGATGTTCCACTCTTGAGACGTTCCATTGGAGTTGTTTTCCAGGATTATAAACTCCTTCCAAAGAAAACAGCTTTTGAAAATGTTGCTTATGCCATGGAAGTTATTGGTGAGAAACCTCGTCATATCAAGAAACGAGTGGCAGAAGTACTCGAGTTGGTTGGTCTTAAACACAAGATGCGTTCGTTCCCAAATCAATTGTCTGGTGGTGAGCAACAACGTGTTGCTATTGCGCGTGCTATCGTAAATAATCCAAAAGTTTTGATTGCGGACGAACCAACAGGGAACTTGGACCCTGAGATTTCTTGGGAAATTATGCAAGTTCTTGAACGTATTAACTTGCAAGGGACTACCATTATAATGGCGACCCATAACTCAACTATCGTTAATAACCTTCGTCATCGTGTCGTAGCGATTGAAGAAGGACGTATTGTTCGTGATGAAGAGGAAGGAGAGTACGGTTACCATGATTAGACGCTTTTTCCGCCATTTAGGAGAATCGATTAAGAATCTCAAACGTAATTTGTTGTCGACACTTACGGCAGTATTTTCGGTAATGATTGTTCTTTCACTTTTAGGTGTCTTTGGCTCTGTTATCTTAAATACACAGAAATTGGCTTCAGATATTGAAAAGAATATTCAGGTCAATGTGTACTTGCAGCCTGATTCGACGGATGCTTCAAAAACTGTCAAAGAGATATCTGGTCAAATTGTTGCCAATAAAGACTACCATAAAGTTTATAATGCATTGACCAAGATAAAGGGTGTCGATAAGGTTACTTTCTCTAGCAAATAAGAACAAAAGAAACAACTCATTGAAACAATGGGGTCAAGTTTCGAAACAGCGACAGGGGATGCTAACCCATTATCTGATGTTTACATCGTTCAAACGAAATCACCAGATGATGTCAGTCGAGTTGCTAAG
This sequence comes from Streptococcus sp., assembly GCA_046975465.1. GTDB lineage: Bacteria > Bacillota > Bacilli > Lactobacillales > Streptococcaceae > Streptococcus. The sequence continues at coordinate 16,346 of JBKWCO010000010.1, forward strand.
GAAGCTAAAGCCATTCAGGGCGTTGATAATGCTAACTTTGGTGGGTCAGATACCGAAATTCTGATGTCTACTATGAAACGTGTTCAGTTCTGGGGCATCATTGCTACAGCTCTCTTAACGATTGTGGCTGTCCTATTGATTTCAAATACCATCCGTATTACCATTATGTCACGTGCGACTGAAATTCAAATCATGCGTTTGGTAGGTGCCAAGAATTCATATATTCGTCGTCCCTACTTGATGGAAGGCGCTTGGATTGGTGCACTTGGTGCTATCATTCCTTCAGGACTGATTTATCTTTTGTATCACATGGTTTACTCATCTTTGAACCCTGATTTTGTCAAAGGTGGTATTTCGATGTATGATCCAGAGTGGTTTGTCTATGCGGTTATCGGAACCCTCTTTGCAGTCGGTATCATTATCGGTTCGATTGGGTCACGTATGGCAATGCGCCGTTATTTGAAATACTAAAGAGATTAAAGGAGAACCAAATTGGTTCTCTCAGATTGAAGACAAAGTCCTCAGAAGTTATACTTCTGGGGACTTTTCTTGCTT
>JBKWCO010000011.1:0-16630 GCA_046975465.1 Streptococcus sp.
TGCTCTTTATCCGCACCGTCCTCAGCGATAAAATCAAAGTGATCCATACCGCTATTAACGATAACAACTCGACTGTTTTCCAAGAGGAGACGCTTATGGTAGTAGTAGTCTTCAAAGGTTGGGTGTTCAATAGGCCCAATATGGTCTGGGCTGATGTTAAGAAAGACACCTACATCAAAAGTCAATCCATAGACACGCTTAGTCAGATAGGCTTGACTTGAGACTTCCATAATCAGATGGGTCATGCCATTAGCAACAGCTTCAGCCATCATACGGAAAAGATCCAAACTCTCAGGTGTTGTTAAGGTAGACTTGAAGAAGTTTTTTCCGTCTAATGTCGTGTTCATGGTTGAAAGCATAGCAGGTTTATGACTTTGCTTGAGAATATTGAAGGCAAAGTAGGCTGCTGTTGTTTTTCCTTTTGTCCCAGTAAAAGCCAGTAATTTAAGCTTGTCTTGAGGGTATTGGTAGAAGGCCTGAGCAACGAGGCTCATAGCCTGCTTAATATCTGATACGATAATGGCAGGTATTCCCACTTGATAATCTTTCTCAGCCACGTAGAAACGCAAGCCAGCTTTGACAGCATTCTCTAAAAATTCAGGCTTGAAAGCAGCTCCTTTGGCAAAGAAGAGGGACGATGGTGTGACATCACGACTATCATAAGAAAGATGATCAAAAGTCACCCCAGTCCATGAATAGTAGTAGTTGTCTTGGTCGATAATATCTCTAAAATTATGGTCCTTTTTAAGAACCTCTAGAACTTGTTCAATAGTAATCATAGTTCCTATTTTAGCCTTAATGTTCTTGTTTTACAAGTCACAGCCAAAAGTTTATAATAAACTAGATTATATTTTATTCTCTAGAAAGAAAGTTATGACTGAAACTAAAACTGACACACAGCAGCAGCAGATGCTAAGAGGGACGGCGTGGATGACAGCATCCAATATTATCAGTCGTCTATTAGGGGCACTTTATATTATTCCTTGGTATGCTTGGATGGGTAAACAGGGCGACCAAGCCAATGCCCTCTTTGGTCAAGGGTATAACATTTATGCCCTTTTCCTTTTGATTTCTACAGCAGGGATTCCAGTCGCCATTGCCAAGCAGGTGTCTAAATACAATACTCCGGCAAAATGGAAACGAGCTTCTTTCTACTCAAGCGTATCTTGTATTACATGGTCGGTCTGGGCGTCATTTTTGGGGTTTTCATGTACTTCGCTTCGCCTTGGATGTCTTATCTTTCAGGGGGAGATGGAGACTTGGTTCGAGTGATGCGTAGTCTTTCTTGGGCGGTTGTTATTTTCCCATCTATGTCTGTTTTACGAGGCTTTTTCCAAGGCTTTAACAACATGAAGCCTTATGCTTTAAGTCAGATTGCGGAGCAGATTATCCGTGTTATTTGGATGCTGTTGGCGACCTTCTTCATCATGAAAATTGGGACAGGCGATTATGTGACAGCAGTTGTCCAATCGACTTTTGCTGCTTTCATCGGTATGTTGGCTAGTTATGGGGTGCTTTTCTTCTACCTTTGGAAGGAGGGCAAGCTCAAGAGTCTTTTTGGCAAGCAGGCTGTTCATCCAGATATCAATCCGACTGCAATTGTTATTGAAACCTTTAAGGAAGCCATTCCCTTTATTATTACTGGCTCAGCCATTCAACTTTTCCAACTCATTGATCAATGGACCTTTATCCGTACTATGGAGAAGTTTACAAGCTATAGTAACAGTCAGCTTCAGGTTCTCTATGCTTATTTGTCTTCAAACCCAAGTAAGATTACTATGATTTTGATTGCCGTTGCTATTTCTATTGCTGGGGTTGGGATTCCACTCTTAACGGAAAATATGGTTAAAAAGGACCTTCGAGGGGCGGCCAAACTCATTATTAATAATCTCCAGTTACTCTTGCTCTTTATTGTACCTGCCATTGCAGGATCAGTGATTCTGGCTAAACCACTCTACACAGTTTTTTACGGGGCACCAGATAGCCAGGCCCACTTGCTCTTTGTAGCCAGTCTGATTCAAGTTATTTTCTTGGCCTTGTATAGCGTTTTAGCACCTATGCTTCAGGCAATCTTCGAAACCCGTAAAGCTATCAACTATTTTGCGATTGGGGTTTTAGTTAAGGGAATCTTACAGTTACCATTGATTATTTTCCTAGGAGCTCTTGGACCAGTTATTTCAACAGCCATCGGTTTAGGTGTTCCGATTGCTCTCATGTATAATCACCTCCACACTGTTACGCACTTTAGTCGTAAGACAGTTTTTAGAAAAGCTCTACTTATTTGTATTCTTACAGTGCTCATGGCTATTCCAGTTGCAGTCTTCTATGGGGTGTTCCAGTTTGTACTTTCACCAACAAGCCGTGTGGGCAGTGTGATTTACTTGATCATTGGAGGAGGCCTTGGAGTTGGTGTCTATGGCGTTCTTGCTCTTGTAACTCGTATGGCTGACCAATTGCTTGGCACCCGAGCAGCTAGCCTACGTGCTAAATTACATATTAAATAAGATTTAAACCAAGTCGTGTGGCTTGGTTTTTTCTTTTCAATATTTTCTGAAAAAGGAGTATAATAGTGGTGAAAAAATGAAATCGTTTTAATGATTTAGAATCGAGGAAAGGACTATGACTGATTCTAGACAAGAAAAGATAAAATTAGGGACCTATCCTCCTGAACAAGTTTACCAAGTCTTGCAGACAAGCCGTCAAGGTTTGAGCTCACAAGAAGTAAAAAGAGACAAGCAACTTATGGTCCTAACCAGTTGAAGAAAGCAAGAAAAGAGCCTATTTGGTTGACCTTTTTCAGGCATTTTACCAGTCTCATGGCCTCTTATTGTGGGTCGGTGGCTGTATTGCTGTGATTTCTCATAGCTTGGAGCTGGGGATTGCGATTTGGTTGGTCAATATCATTAACGGTCTTTTTAGCTTTATTCAAGAATATAGGGCAAGTCAAGCCACGGAAGCACTGAATAAGCTTCTTCCATCCTATGCGCGAGTTCTTCGTGATGGTAAGGAGGACAAGATTCTAGCTCAAGACTTGGTGCCAGGTGACTTGGTTTTCATTGAAGAAGGAGACCGTATTTCTGCAGACGGACGCTTAGTCGCTGTGACAGATTTGCAGGTTAATCAATCGGCCCTCACTGGTGAGTCTAATCCTATTTATAAGTCAGATCAAGCAGATTTGACTCCCAACAAGACTGAGTTAGAATATGACAATATGGTATTTGCAGGGACGACAGTCTCTTCTGGTTCTGGACATTTTATAGTATCTGCTATCGGGATGAAAACTGAGTTTGGACAGATTGCGGATTTGACACAGAATCTTGCTCAGGAAAAGAGTCCCCTTCAGAAAGAATTAGACCATTTGACTAAACAGATTTCGGTCATCGCAGTATCTGTAGGTCTCTTCTTTATGATTGCAGCAACACTATTTGTTCACCAACCTTTGTCTCAAGCCTTTATCTTTGCCTTGGGTATGATTGTTGCCTTTATCCCTGAGGGACTACTTCCTACAGTTACTCTATCTCTAGCTATGGCTGTACAGCGCATGGCTAAAGAACATGCTTTAGTGAAAAATTGTCTTCTGTTGAGACACTCGGAGCAACTCTGTTATTTGCTCAGATAAAACAGGGACCCTGACTCAAAATGCCATGACAGTTAATCATTTATGGACCTTGTCAGGTAATTATGAGGTGACTGGACTAGGTTACGCACCAGAAGGACACATTGAGCAGGATGGTCATCCTGTTTCTCTTAAAGATAATAACCTTCTGAATCGTCTGGTTCGCTTTTCTCATTTGGCTAGTAATGCTCAAGTTGTGGCCCCTAGTGTTGATAATCCCAATTTTACAATTTTAGGTGATCCAACTGAGGCTTGTCTTAATGTTCTCGCTGAAAAAGCCGGAATTAATTTAAATGACAATCATATTTGGGCCCCTCGTATCAAGGAGATTCCCTTTGATTCTGATCGTAAACGGATGACGACAGTGCATAAGCTTGAAGCAGGATTGGATGGCAGTCATCATATCTCTATCACCAAAGGTGCTCCTAAAGAAGTGATGGAGCTTTGCTCGGACTACTATGATGGTCAAGGAGCAATCAAATCTATGACCACTACAGAACGTCAAGCTATTCTTGCTGCTAACGACCAATTTGCTCGTGACGGCTTGCGTGTTTTAGCTGTCGCTTATCGTCCTTTGGAAAGCCAACATATCAAAGAAGACAAATGGGACATGCAGACCTTGGAGGACAATATGGTCTTTCTAGGCTTGGTTGCCATGAGTGATCCGCCACGTCAGGGTGTGCGTGAAGCCATTGAAAAATGCCATAGAGCTAGTATTCGTATTATCATGGTGACAGGTGATTATGGTTTGACAGCTCTTAGCATTGCTAAGAAAATCGGAATTGTACAAGGAGACGATGCGCGTGTTGTTTCAGGTCTTGAACTAGCTGGTATGGATGACGATCAGCTCAAAGAAGCTCTTAAAGGCGAAATCGTTTTTGCTCGTGTGGCTCCTGAACAAAAATACCGTGTGGTCAATGCCCTTCAAGAACTTGGCGAAGTTGTCGCTGTTACTGGTGATGGTGTTAATGATGCCCCTGCTCTTAAAAAAGCTGATATCGGTGTAGCTATGGGGGTATCGGGAACCGATGTTGCCAAGGAATCTGCTGATATGATTTTAACGGATGACCACTTTGCTTCTATTGTCCATGCTGTTGAAGAAGGACGTGCCGTTTACCGAAATATTCAAAATTTTTGACCTATATTTTTAATTCTAATACTCCAGAAGCTATTCCCTCTGCTTTCTTCTTGTTCTCCTTGGGGCGTATTCCTCTTCCCTTAACAGTTATGCAAATCCTAGCTATTGACTTGGGGACAGATATGGTACCTGCTTTGGGATTGGGGGTTGAACCACCTGAAGAGGGCGTTATGGATAGACCGCCAAGACGTCTTTCAGATCGCTTGCTCAATCGACAATTATTGATTAAAGCTTTTGTCTGGTATGGACTGATTGAAGCAGCCTTAGCTATGGGGGCTTTCTTCCTTAATTATTGGGTTAATCAAGGTAATTTAAACCATTTGGCCAGCTCAGGTCCTCTTTATCGAGAGGCAACCACTATGACCTTAGGTGCTATTATCTTTACCCAAATTGGTATGGCTATGAATAGTCGTAAAGGTAGAGGGTCTATATTCCAAGTTAAACCATTTGCTAATCGGATTATTAGCTTAGGGATTGTTTTAGAAATTGTCCTCTTTATCCTCCTGTCTTACGTGCCTCTTTTCCACACTCTTTTTAACAGCTCCTATTGGTCTTGATGACTGGCTTTATTTACTCCTCTGTCCATTTATATTGGCTCTAGGAAATAAGGCACAGACTGTTTGATTAAAAGTAAGCAGGACGGCTTACTTTTAAGTTATTACTAATAGATATAGAGTATGCCCAAGGTTATAGAAATAAACTATAACTAACTATCAAGAATCCGTATGATGAACTTACCATTATTTTCAGAAAATAGTGATAAAATAGAGGTCATAGATATAGAGTATATCCACTTTACCATGTAGAAAGGGCGCATTATGACACAAGAATATCAATTAGAAACCATTTTGGCACACGCAGGAATCAATTCGGATGAAGCAACAGGAGCCTTGGCTTCACCAATTCATTTTTCAACAACTTACCAACATCCAGAATTTGGCCATTCTACTGGTTTTGACTATACACGAACTAAAAATCCAACACGCGCAACAGTGGAAAAAACACTTGCAGCTATTGAAAAAGCAGATTATGCTATTGCGACAAGTTCAGGGATGAGCGCCATTGTTTTGGCCTTTGAAATTTTCCCAGTAGGCAGTAAGGTTGTAGCTGCGCGTGACCTTTACGGAGGTTCTTTCCGTTGGTTTAATGACAAGGAAAAAGAAGGGCGTTTCTTTTTTGAATACACAAATACAGAAGATGAGATGATCGCGGCTATTACAGAAGATACCGACATTGTCTACATCGAAACACCGACAAACCCACTTATGATTGAGTTTGATATTGAAAAAGTGGCAAAAATTGCTCATGACAAGGGTGCGGTGGTTATTGTTGATAATACTTTCTATAGCCCAATCTATCAAACCCCGATTACTCAAGGTGCTGATATCGTTGTACATTCAGCTACTAAATACCTATCAGGGCATAATGACGTTTTGGCTGGTGTTGTTGTGACTAGTAACCAAGAATTCTACGATAAACTCTATTATAACCTCAATACTACTGGTCCTACCTTGTCACCATTTGATAGCTATATGCTTATGCGTGGTCTTAAAACCTTAAAACTTCGTATGGAGGCATCGACAGCCAATGCTCAAGAAGTTGTAGCTTTCTTAGAAAAGTCACCAGCTGTTAAGGAAGTCCTCTATCCAGGCAAGGGTGGTATGATTTCCTTTAAAGTGGCTAATCAAGACAAGATTCCAACCATTATCAATTCCCTAAAGGTCTTTACCTTTGCGGAGAGCCTAGGTGGTGTTGAAAGCTTGATTACCTACCCAACGACACAAACCCACGCAGATATTCCAGGTGATGTGCGTGCTTCCTATGGTTTGACAGACGACTTGCTTCGTCTTTCAATTGGTATTGAAGCAGCACAAGATTTGATTGCTGACTTGGAAAATGCCCTTAGTCTTTAAGGAGTTATCTATGACACGTTATGATTTTACAACACAACCAAATCGCTTGAATCAAAATACCATGAAATGGCACGAAGCCGAAAGTAATCCAGAACTACTTGAGCTTTGGGTTGCTGATATGGACTTCCTACCTGTTCCTGAGATTAGGGATGCAGTTATCAACTATGCTGAGACACATATTTTTGGTTATCCTTATCCAAGTGAAGAGCTTTACCAGTCAATCATTAATTGGGAAAAAAATCAACACGGTTACGTCGTTGATAAAGAGAGTATTGTTCTCATTGAAGGTGTTGTCCCAGCCATTTCAACAGCTATTCAAGCCTTTACCAAAGAAGGTGATGCTGTTCTCATTAACACACCGGTTTATCCGCCTTTTGCTCGTTCGGTCCGTTTGAATAATCGTCGATTGATTGAAAATAGTCTTGTTAAAGTTAATGGCCATTTCGAAATTGATTTTGAACAATTGGAACGGATATCGTCGAGAATGATGTTAAACTTTATGTTTTCTGTAGCCCACATAACCCAGGTGGGCGTGTCTGGACTAAAGAAGAATTGACCAAGGTAGCAGATTTGTGTCAGAAACATGGTGTTCTCTTGGTATCTGATGAAATCCACCAAGACTTAGCCCTATATGGGAATAAGCACATCTCTATGAATACAATTTCAGATGCTTACAAGGACTTTACCTTGGTGCTTAGTTCGGCTACTAAAACCTTTAATATTGCTGGTACCAAAAACAGTTTTACTATCATTGAAAATGAAGACTTACGTAAAGCCTTTAAACAAAAGCAGTTGGCAAATAATCAACATGAAATTCCAACCATTGGTTTGATTACCACCCAAGCAGCTCTGACCTATGGGCAACCTTGGTTAGAGGAATTGAAAACTGTCTTTGAAACTAATATTGACCTTTTAACCAAAGAACTTAGTGAAAAGACTAATATCAAGGTCATGAAACCTGAGGGAACTTACTTGGTATGGCTTGATTTTTCAGCTTATGATCAAGACCATAATGAACTTGGACGTTTGCTTAAAGAAGAAGCCAAGGTAGTGCTAAATGACGGTATTACTTTTGGTTCTGAAGGAGAGAAACATTTCCGATTTAACGTAGCTACGCCAACTACAGTTGTTGCCGAAGGAGTTAAACGTCTCGTTTCTGTCTTTGGAAAATAATAAAAGTGATGCTATTTGCATCACTTTTTCTTGTCTATACATAGAGTAAGATTTTTATTGTGAAACTAAAAATATAAGAGTGACGCAAGTTCCAACTCATTAAAGACAGTGATGTTCTTAATTTTCTTTTCCAGGCAACAATATGGAAAGAAGATTAGAAAAAATATAAATAACATTAGATTTTGCTATTTTAAATCTCATCGACTATAGAAGCTTATAGAATTGCTTGTTTTAGGCGTTAATACTTTGATACATGATAGCATTTTACAAAAATGCGATAGTGTTATTAAAAAGATTGGGATTTGAATTAAAAAATGATAGAATGGAGAGTATGGATGACCAAGAGGAGAGTTAAATGGACAATACAGCTAAATCACATTCGAAAGCAATAGCTCCAAAGCAATCCGAGTGCAAGAAGATGCGTACAGTATTCGTAAGGTGGCAACTGTAGGGGCAACATCAGCACTTGTCGGAACTTTGGCATTTCTGGGAGTAGCCATAAAGGCTGATCAAGTTACTGAAACAGCATCATCTGTAGCTACGACAACAACAGAAAAGCACAGTATCCATAGCATTAGCAAGTGAAACAGAACAAGTACAGCAACTTCAGAAGTGGTCAACTCTTCATCTACACACTCAGAAGTAGAAACAACAGTGACTATGACACAGTCAAGTAAGACAAGTTCACCGATAACTGAAGATAAGGCGTCTAGCACCGCAGTATCATCTTCACCGCAACAACATCACCTGTTACAACAGAAGCTACAGTTTCTACCTCAGAGTCTTCAGTAGAGGCGCCAACACCTAAAGCAAACACAGAGTCAGCTGCTACCCACACAGAACTTGCACTCAAACTTTCTGAAAATAGTGCTGCCAACGCGAATCTTAATAAACTCAACGGTCGTATCAAGTCTATTGTTGAAGATGCCTTGACTTCAGACCAAATTGTTGCCTTAACTGAAGAAGAACTTAAAGCTCTCAACAAAGTTGATTTTAGCGACAACACAATCAGGGTACAGGTACTAGCTTGACTTACCGTAACTTGAAAGATATCGTTGCTAGCTTCTTGAAGCAAGACAGCAAATTGGCAGTTCCTTACTTTAAAGCAGATACAATCATCAATATGCCTGCCTTCAACACTGTTGATGCCCAAACAATGGAAAAAGAAGAAATCGACGTTTGGGATTCTTGGCCAGTCCAAGATGCTGAGTCAGGTGTAGTAAGTAACTGGAACGGTTACCAGTTAGTCATTTCAATGGCCGGTGCACCAAATAAAAACTCAAACCACATTTACTTGCTCTATAGTAAATATGGAGATAATGACTTTACACATTGGAAAAATGCGGGTCCAATCTTTGGTTATAATGCCCTTGAAGATGACCAACAATGGTCAGGTTCAGCGACGGTAAACTCTGACGGTAGTATCCAACTTTACTACACTAAGAATGATACTAGTGGCGGTAAATTGAACTGGCAACAATTGGCTAGTGCTACACTTAACCTAGCTGTTGAAAACGACGAAGTTGTTATCAAGTCAGTTGAAAATGACCACATTCTCTTTGGTGGGGATAACTATCATTATCAAAGTTATCCAAAATTCATGAGTACTTTCAACGATGACCACAACCACGATGGAAATCCAGACCGTACAGATAACTACTGTCTTCGTGACCCACACATCATTGAAGATAACGGTAGCCGCTACCTTATTTTCGAATCAAATACAGGTGATGAAAACTACCAAGGCGAAAAACAAATCTACAACTGGTCAAACTACGGAGGAGATGACGCCTTTAACCTTAAGTCATTCCTCAATATTGTCAATAATAAACACCTTTATAACCTTGCTTCATGGGCAAATGGTTCTATTGGTATCTTGAAACTTGATGACAATGAGAAAAATCCATCTGTAGCTGAACTTTACACACCACTTGTTACTAGCCACATGGTTACTGATGAAGTAGAACGTCCAAGTGTTGTTAAGATGGGTAACAAGTATTACCTCTTCACTGCTTCACGTATCAATAAATCTACGGATGCTGAAGGTACTGTGGCAGCGCGTGAAGCTGTCGGTGATGATGTTGTCATGCTTGGATTCGTATCAGACAGCCTCCGAGGAAAATATCGTCCACTTAATGGCTCAGGTGTGGTCTTGACAGCCTCTGTACCAGCTGACTGGCGTACATCTACCTATTCTTACTATGCGGTTCCTGTTGAAGGCTCATCAGATACTCTTTTGGTAACTTCTTACATGACTAACCGTGGTGGAATTGCCGGTGCTGAGAATAAATCAACATGGGCTCCAAGCTTCCTTATCAAGATGAATGCAGATGATACTACAGAAGTTCTTCCTAAGATGACGAATCAAGGTGACTGGATTTGGGATAAATCTAGTGAAAGCTTGGTATACGTAGGCGATCAAAACAGTGCTAAATTGCCAAACGAGGACTTTAATGTAGATTATATGCGGTATCGGGTTATGGTCTTAAACCCCATACTTACCCTGCAGTTGCAGTTTCAACAGGTGTCTCTGAGGCTCATGATGTCTTGACTGCTACCGTTAAAGATAGCGAAAGAATAATACTGGCAAGTCAGAAGGGTCAATAAGTCCAACAGATGGTAACCATTCTGCTGATGATAAGACTAAACCGACCTATGGTAATCAATCGTCAGTTGATAATGTAGACAAACCAACAAGTCCAACGAATCCAGATTCTCCAATTGTAGACCATTCCCATATTTTGCAGACCGTTCTGCTAATGATGGGAATTTTATGAAGAAGATTATGAAGAGGTTCGGAAACCTCAACAGAGGATCTACAAGTAGCAGACACACCGTCGCACAAGCTACAGATATTGGACACCATTACCAGAAGCTATTTCATCAAGTGAACCAGCTGTTCCAGCGACTGTTGTTAAAGAAGGATTGGTACTGAAACGGAGTCTCCTAAAGTAACTAAGTCCCACGAATCAAGTAAGGTTGAGGTAGCAACTAAGTCAGATGAAATCGTTAAGTCTGAAAAGACAGATACAGATAAAGATAATAAGACTAAAGTTGCTGCCAAACTTGCTACGACTCCTAAGACACCAAGTGATTCAGAAGGTTCAAACAGCAACATTCTTTCAATCTTGGCGACTATCTTTGCAGCAATTGCTAGTCTAGCTCTTCTTGGCTATGGTTTGGTCACAGGAAAGATTCATTTACCTAAAAAATAATCCTTTTCAAAAACGTTTGCAGAAAAGCAAGCGTTTTTTTTGCCTTTTTGATATAATGGAGTGAGTATAAAGCAAAGGAAGAAACTATTATGGGTAAATTTCAAGTTATTTCACATCCATTGATTCAACATAAACTCTCAATCCTCCGTCGTGAGGATACTTCTACTAAGGACTTCCGTGAGCTAGTTAATGAAATTGCTATGCTTATGGGTTACGAAGTATCTCGTGACCTTCCTCTCGAAGAGGTTGAAATTCAAACACCAATTACCAAAACAGTACAAAAACAACTTTCTGGTAAGAAATTAGCGATTGTTCCAATCCTTCGTGCGGGTATTGGTATGGTCGATGGTTTTCTTAGCCTTGTACCAGCAGCTAAAGTTGGTCATATTGGTATGTATCGTGATGAGGAAACTCTTGAGCCGGTTGAGTACTTGGTTAAATTACCAGAAGACATTGATCAACGTCAGATTTTTGTAATGGACCCAATGCTTGCAACTGGTGGTTCAGCAATTTTGGCGGTAGATCACTTAAAAAACGTGGCGCTGCTAATATCAAGTTTGTTTGCTTGGTTGCAGCACCAGAAGGTGTCAAAAAATTGCAAGATGCTCACCCAGATATCGATATCTACACAGCATCTTTGGATGAGAAACTTAATGAAAACGGTTATATTGTTCCAGGTCTTGGAGATGCAGGTGACCGTCTCTTTGGTACAAAATAAGTTGAAAAGGGAAAATTTCCCTTTTTTTACTAGATTAATAAGTTTTAAGTGAGATTGGTTTAGGGAATCTTAGCACTCTTTTAGAAAGAGTGCTAAGAATGATGTTTTTTATTTGACCTAATTTGACTAAAATCATATAATAGCATCAAGACAATATTAAAAGGAGGATTCATATGATTCCTGTAGTAATTGAACAAACATCACGCGGTGAGCGTTCTTACGATATTTACTCACGTTTGCTCAAGGATCGTATCATCATGTTAACAGGTCCTGTTGAAGATAATATGGCAAACTCAATTATCGCCCAACTCTTGTTCTTGGATGCTCAAGACAATACAAAAGATATCTATCTTTATGTTAATACACCAGGTGGATCCGTTTCGGCAGGTCTTGCCATTGTTGATACAATGAACTTCATCAAGTCTGATGTTCAGACTATCGTAATGGGGATGGCAGCATCTATGGGAACAATTATCGCTTCAAGCGGTACCAAAGGTAAACGTTTCATGTTGCCAAATGCAGAATACATGATTCACCAACCAATGGGTGGTACTGGTGGCGGTACGCAACAAACAGACATGGCTATCGCAGCTGAGCACTTGCTCAAGACACGTAATAACTTGGAGCAAATCTTGGCAGATAATTCTGGACAACCAATTGAAAAAGTTCATGTAGACGCTGAGCGTGACAATTGGATGAGTGCTCAAGAAACGCTTGAATATGGTTTCATCGATGAAATCATGGCTAATAACCAATTAAAATAAACTGAGCTTGTCTTAAATAAAAGTCAGATGAAAATCGGTTGTATAAGGACCGTTTCATCTGGCTTTTTGTGTTATAATAGAAAACATGTTAATAATCAATGAGGAGTTGCTTGCGATTGATCAAGCTATAGAGTGTCTTGTTTCGTATTTTCTAAAGCTACCTGAGGTAGAGAATTATCGTTTGAAACGCCAGAAATTCGAAAATGACAGAGAACTTCAAGAGCAACTCTTTGCATTTCAAGAATTAAAAGATAGCTATGATGCTGCTAAGTCGTATGAGGCTTTTAGACCAGATGTGAGAGAGTTGAAACGTCAGGTTTTGCGAATGAAGCGCCAAATTGATTTAAACGAGGTGGTTATTGGCTATCGTCAGGCAGAGTTCGATTTACAGACTATTTAGCCAATCTTGGTGAGGAGATTGCCCAAGCCGTTTCGGATCAGATTTTTATTGATACTGGGCTACCTCTTGCCCCTCATAAACCACATCATAAAAAGGGAGACACTAACATAAAGGAGAAGATGAGTCATGATTAAGCGTCAAGGCATTATTGTTTATTTATACTACAATAGAGACTTACGTAAAATTGCCAAGTTTGGGGATGTTGTCTACCATTCTTATAAGATGCGTTATGTACACCTTTATGTAGATGAGGATAAGGTTGAGGATGTATTGGCAGAACTAGAAGGAATGAAGGCGGTAAAAAAGTTCTTCCTTCTACTATTCAGACATTGATATGGACTTTGTAGGTAGTCTGGAGCGCTATGACACCTCTGTTCCTGAACCATTTAAGAACTTTTCTCTTTAAGGAGAAAAGTTTTTTTCTTTTTAAAGAGTTATTCTTAAAGTAATGGAAACGATTACTATAGCTAAAGCTTAGTTATGTGTAGTTGACAATTGTCTGATAATTCTGTAAGCTATAAGATGGACTTTTTTAAGAAAATATTAAGGAGAAATCTTATGTCTAAAAAGATCACACTTATTGTGTTAGCCTTTTTTGCTTCTGTTTTCTTGGTTGCCTGTGGCAAGTCACCAGATGTGACTGCTAATGCCAATGGTACTAAGATTGGCGATACAATCAAAATTGGTGTTAACATGGAGTTGACAGGTGCCGTTGCAGCCTATGGTAAGGCGGAGCAGAATGGTATTAAGTTGGCTGTTGACGAAATTAACAAAGCTGGTGGCGTCGATGGCAAAAAGCTTGAGCTTGTCACAAAAGATAATAAATCTGAGAATGCTGAAGCTTCAACATCTTCAACGAACTTGGCTATTCAGAGTAATGTAAATGCTATCGTTGGTCCAGCGACATCAGGTGCTGTTGCTGCGGCTAGCCTCGTATCACAAAAAACAGGGGTTCCTTTGCTGACACCTTCAGGTACGCAGGACGACCTTACGGTAGATGCTAAAGGTACGAAGAAATTCGTTTTCCGTACAACCTTCAAGGATAGTTACCAAGGTAAAGTTTTGGCAGCTTATTCTTACAATAATTTGAATGCTAAGAAAGTAGTTCTCTACTATGATAATGCTTCAGATTATGCCAAAGGTATTGCGGATGAATTCAAGCGTGAATATAAAGGTCAAATCGTTACTGAAGCTACCTTTGCTTCAGGGGACAAGGACTATCAGTCAGCCTTGACTAAATTTAAAGACCTTGATTATGATGCTATTGTAATGCCAGGTTACTATACTGAGACTGGTATTATTACAAAACAAGCACGTGACCTTGGAATTGATAAACCAATCCTTGGACCTGACGGATTCAGTGATGCGAAATTTACTGAGCTTGCAGGTAAAAAGAATGCTTCAAACGTCTACTATGTATCAGGATATTCAACAAATGTTGCCCTTTCTGACAAGGCATCAGGATTCATCGAAGCATATAAGAAAGCTTACAACACTGACCCAAATATGTTTGCTGCTCTAGCTTACGATTCTGTTTATATGATTGCAGAAGCATCAAAAGATGCGAAAACATCAGTTGATATTGCTGATAACTTAGCACATTTGAAAAACTTTGTCGGGGTTACAGGTAAAATGACGATTGATAAGGATCATAACCCTATTAAAGCAGCTCTTATGGTTAAAAGAGATAATGGTGAAGAGGTTTCAGCGGAAGCCGTTGAAATTGAAAAATAATCTGTTATCTATACTAAAAATGAACTAGAAAGTTTGGTTAAATATGTTTTTTGAACAACTTCCCCAACAACTAGTCAATGGTATCATCTTGGGTAGTATCTATGCCTTACTTGCCCTTGGATATACCATGGTTTATGGGATTATCAAATTGATTAACTTTGCCCATGGAGACATCTATATGATGGGTGCCTTCGTTGGTTACTATGCGATTAATAGCCTTGGAATGAATTTCTGGGTTGCCCTTGTCTTTGCTATGCTTGTCTGTGCGATTTTAGGGGTTGTCATTGAGTTCTTGGCTTATCGCCCACTCCGTAATTCGACACGTATTTCTGCCTTGATTACGGCTATCGGTGTCTCATTCTTCCTTGAGTACATCATGGTTCTCTTTGTAGGTGCAGATACACGTTCATTCCCACAAAAGATTGCAATTAAGACTTATCATCTTGGATCAATCTCTGTAACAAATGTGCAATTGCTTATCTTGGTAGTTGCCCTTGTCCTTATGGTTGCTCTTCAATTGATTGTTAAAAAGACTAAGATGGGTAAAGCTATGCGTGCCGTATCTGTAGACAGTGATGCAGCTGAATTGATGGGTATTAATGTTAATAACACTATCAGCTTCACTTTTGCTCTTGGATCATCACTAGCAGGGGCTGCTGGTGTCCTTATTGGTCTTTACTATAATTCTATCGAACCTCTTATGGGTATGACGCCAGGTATTAAAGCCTTTGTTGCCGCTGTTCTTGGTGGTATCGGTATTATCCCTGGTGCAGCACTTGGTGGATTTGTTATCGGTATTTTGGAGACATTATCAACTGCAATTGGTTTGTCAAGTTACCGTGATGCCATCGTTTATGGTGTCTTGATCGTTATCCTTTTGGTTCGCCCAGCGGGTATTCTCGGTAAAAATGTGAAAGAGAAGGTGTAAGACATGAAGAAAAATCTAAAAGTAAACCTTATTTGGTTTGGTCTTATCATTGGGCTCTTCCTTATCTTGAAAGGCCTTGAACTTTCAGGTATCATGAACCTTTACTACATCCAAATCTTAATGGGAATTGGGATCTCAATCCTTATGGGACTTGGTACTAATCTGGTTCTTGGTTTCTCAGGGCAATTTACACTTGGACAAGCTGGTTTCATGGCAATTGGTGCCTATTCATCAGCTATCATTACTGGTATGATGCCAACATATGACGGTTTCTACCTCTCAATGGTTGTCGGTGTCATCATCGCAGCTATTGTTGCCCTTATCTTTGGTCTACCTACCCTTCGTTTGAAAGGGGACTACCTTGCCATTGCAACTCTTGGTATGGCTGAAATCATCCGTATCATTATCGTTAATGGTGGTGAATTGACCAATGGTGCCGCTGGTTTGACTGGAATTCTTCCTTATACAAGCTGGCCTGTCATCTATTTCTTTGTGGTTATTATTACAATCTTGGTACTCAATTTCTTGCGTTCAGCGACTGGTCGTCAAGCTATTACACTTCGTGAAGATGAAATTGCTGCAGAGTCAATGGGTGTTGACGTCACAAAAATGAAGGTACTTATCTTTGTTATCGGTGCCATGATTTCAGCGATTGCGGTTCACTTTATGTTAGCTACATCGGTACTGTCGTGCCAAAAGATTTCACTATCATGAAATCAATTGATTACCTTATCATTGCCGTTCTTGGTGGTCTTGGATCTATCACAGGTACTATCATTGCTGCTGTTGTTCTTGGTATTATCAACATGTTCCTCCAAAACGTTTCAAACCTTCGTATGATTATTTACGCCTTGGCTTTGATTCTTGTAATGCTCTTCCGTCCAGGTGGACTTCTTGGAACAAAAGAACTCTATCTCTCAAAATTCTTCAATAAATCTAAGGAGGGCAAATAAAAATGGCACTTCTTGAAGTTAAAAATCTAACTAAAAACTTCGGTGGTTTGACTGCCGTTGGTGATGTTTCAATGGAAC
>JBKWCO010000012.1:0-16432 GCA_046975465.1 Streptococcus sp.
TATCTATGGTATCCAAAATGATGAACTCTTCAAATTGAACTTCATGCCTAAAGGTGGTATCCGTATGGCGGAAACTGCTTTGAAAGAACACGGTTATGAACCAGATCCAGCTGTACACGAAATTTTCACAAAATACGTAACTACAGTTAACGATGGTATCTTCCGTGCTTACACTTCAAACATCCGTCGTGCACGTCACGCTCACACAGTTACTGGTCTTCCAGATGCTTACTCACGTGGACGTATCATTGGGGTTTACGCTCGTCTTGCCCTTTACGGTGCTGACTACTTGATGCAAGAAAAAGTTAACGACTGGAATGCTATCAAAGAAATCGACGAAGAAACTATCCGTCTTCGTGAAGAAGTTAACCTTCAATACCAAGCCCTTCAAGACGTTGTTCGCCTTGGTGACCTTTACGGAGTAGACGTTCGTCGTCCAGCCTTCGATACTAAAGAAGCTATCCAATGGACAAATATCGCCTTCATGGCAGTATGTCGTGTCATCAATGGTGCCGCTACTTCACTTGGACGTGTGCCAATCGTTCTTGATGTATACGCAGAACGTGACCTTGCTCGTGGTACATACACTGAATCAGAAATCCAAGAATTCGTTGACGATTTCGTTATGAAATTGCGTACAGTTAAATTCGCTCGTACTAAAGCTTACGATGAATTGTACTCAGGTGACCCAACATTCATCACAACTTCAATGGCTGGTATGGGTGCTGATGGACGCCACCGTGTTACTAAGATGGACTTCCGTTTCTTGAATTCTCTTGACAACATCGGTAACTCTCCAGAACCTAACTTGACAGTTCTTTGGTCTGACAAATTGCCTTACTCATTCCGTCGTTACTGTATGCACATGAGCCACAAACACTCTTCTATCCAATACGAAGGTGTGACTACTATGGCTAAAGACGGATACGGTGAAATGAGCTGTATCTCATGTTGTGTATCACCACTTGACCCAGAAAACGAAGAACAACGTCACAACATCCAATACTTCGGTGCTCGTGTTAACGTACTTAAAGCCCTTCTTACTGGTTTGAACGGTGGTTACGACGATGTTCATAAAGACTACAAAGTATTTGATATCGATCCAGTCCGTGATGAAGTTCTTGACTTTGACACTGTTAAAGCTAACTTCGAAAAATCTCTTGACTGGTTGACTGACACTTACGTAGATGCCCTTAACATCATCCACTACATGACTGATAAGTACAACTACGAAGCTGTTCAAATGGCCTTCTTGCCAACTAAACAACGTGCTAACATGGGATTCGGTATCTGTGGTTTCGCAAATACTGTTGATACATTGGCAGCAATCAAATACGCTACAGTTAAACCAATCCGTGACGAAGATGGCTACATCTACGATTACGAAACAATCGGTGAATACCCACGTTGGGGTGAAGATGACCCACGTTCAAACGAATTGGCAGAATGGTTGATTGAAGCTTACACTACTCGTCTTCGTAGCCACAAACTCTACAAAGATGCAGAAGCTACAGTTTCACTTCTTACAATCACTTCTAACGTTGCTTACTCTAAACAAACTGGTAACTCTCCAGTTCACAAAGGGGTATACCTCAACGAAGATGGTTCAGTGAACTTGTCTAAACTTGAATTCTTCTCACCAGGTGCTAACCCATCAAATAAAGCTTCCGGCGGCTGGTTGCAAAACTTGAACTCACTTGCAAGCCTTGACTTCGGTTATGCAGCTGACGGTATCTCACTTACTACTCAAGTATCACCTCGTGCCCTTGGTAAGACTCACGACGAACAAGTTGACAACCTCGTAACTATCCTTGACGGATACTTCGAAAACGGTGGACAACACGTTAACTTGAACGTTATGGACTTGTCAGATGTTTACGAAAAGATCATGAGCGGTGAAGATGTTATCGTACGTATCTCTGGATACTGTGTAAACACTAAATACCTCACTCCAGAACAAAAAACTGAATTGACACAACGTGTCTTCCACGAAGTTCTTTCAATGGACGACGCTTTGGGATAAATCTAAGCCTATAACAAGAAACAAGCATCCTAGTGGTGCTTGTTTTTCTTAGTTTCTTAAACAGTTTCTACCAAACTGTACAAAACCTTATATTAACAGTTGTTAATAATTATGGATAGGACTATAATACAAACTGAATTTGAAAGAAGGTATTATTATGAAAAATGTTTTCAAAACTAGTCTTGGAATCACACTTAGCGTCCTAGCTAGTGTCTTATTCCTTGCCCACAAATCTGAATTCTTCAAGGACGATAGTGCCTTATATGACGAATTTGATTCTACGTTGGATTAAGAAGGAGAACTATCATGCAAAAGAAAAAAGCAATTATGATCGGTGCTGGTTTATCAAATATGGCTGCTGCTGTTTACCTCATTCAAGAAGGCAAATGGTCAGGAGACCAAATCACTTTCTACGCTCTTGATAATTACGGATCAAACGATGGTTCCCCTACCAAAGATGTTAAGGATGACTATTGGAATAAAAATCATCCGATGGAAAATCAAAAGGGTTATATTGCTCGCGGCGGTCGTATGCTTAACTACCGTACCTACGTTGACTTGATGGATTTGCTTGATCGGGTTCCTTCAATGACAGAACCAGGTCTTACAGCTGCTGAGGATACTCGCCAATTTGATGCCGCACACCCAACCTATGATAAGGCTCGTCTCTTAGCAGGTGGACAAGGTATCGTTGATGGTGGTAAGCTTGGTTTGAATAATAAAAGTCGTAAGCTCCTTACGCAGTTAATTATGATGCCTGATTCACAAGAGGAAAAACTAGATAACATCACGATTGCTGACTATTTCAAAGACAATACTGAGTTTTTCGAAAGTAACTTTTGGTTTATGTGGGAAACGACATTCGCTTTTAGGACTCGCAGTTCTGCACAAGAGCTTCGTCGTTACATGCACCAAATGATTTATGAATTCACTCAGATTGAGCATTTGGTTGGTGTTAACCGTACACGTTATAATCAATACGAAAGCATCATGAAGCCTTTGATTAATTACTTGGAAAATAGGGCTGTCATATTGTCCTTAATCGTCGTGTTATTGACTGGAAATTCAAGGATAGCAAGATGCAAGACGAAATTACTGTTACTGGCCTTCACATGGTCAATAATAAAACTGATGAAAATGAGTTCATCCCCGTGGATGACGATACAGCAGTCATCTTTACAAACGGTTCGATTACTGACTCTGCAACACTAGGTGATTTCAACACTCCGGCTTCAGAAAACATGGATTATGGTGCTGCTTCAAGTCTTTGGAAAAAGGCGTCAGATTATTTTTATAACCTTGGTAACCCTGATAAATTCTTCGCTGATCGTGATGCAAGTGAATGGGTAAGTTTCACTCTCACTACTAAAAATCATCTCTTCTTGAACGAAATTACTCGTATTACCACTCAAGAACCAGGCAACGCCCTTAATTCCTTTATCTCTACAGAACCAGTGACACCACTCGGTCAAAAAGATGTAACCATGTCAATCGTTGTTCACCACCAACCTCACTTCACTAGTCAAAACCAAACGAAACGGTTCTTTGGGGATACTTCCTCTACCCTCGTCGTCACGGGAAATCATTGATAAACCTTATATCGAAATGACTGGTAAAGAGATGCTCCAGGAACTCATTGGACAACTTTCAAAGGTAGATCCTGGGACTATCAATATCAGCGATAAAGAAGAGGAAATCATGGACAGTGTTATTAACTGTATCCCTGTCTATATGCCATATGCTTCTGCTCTCTTTAACAATCGAGCCAAGTCAGACCGCCCTAAAGTTATTCCAAAACATTCAACCAATCTTGCCTTTACTGGAGAATTTGTTGAACAACCTTATCAAATGATTTTTACAGAAAATAGTGCTGTTCGTTCTGGAGAAATTGCAGCATTCCATTTTGCTGGTATCCCTATGTCACGTTTGGTGAAAACACCTCGTTATGATAAAGATGTCAAAACCTTGTTAAGAGCTGCAAAGAAAATGTTTGATTAAGAATCATTACACACATTAAAGACAGCAAACATCATGATTTCAAAATGTTTGCTGCTTTTTTATTTTCGACAGTGTTATTTTCATTATATTTTTCTAAATCTACTATAATTTACATTTGACTTTTTCTCAGATTAGCTATAAAATATAAGCATTTCCGTTTGGAATTTCCAAACACTTCTTTCTCAGAAGAGCTATCATTACATCAGCCTGAATCACTGTCACAATAAAGAGGCCTTACTAATGACAAGTATAGCTCTTTGTGATGGGACTAGGAACGACAAGGAGAAAAGATGACTAAGAAATGTTCAACCTTAACTGGAGTACTATCACTCATGGCTAGTGCCGTTCTACTCGTAGCCTGCCAATCCAAGACTGACACTGAAACCTCTAAATCCAAAGATGTTCCATGGGGGTATACTGGTGCAACTGGTCCTGAACATTGGGGTGACCTTTCTAAAGATTATAAACTCAGCAAAAATGGTAAAGAACAATCTCCGATCAATATCACCGGAGCTGAGGACGTTGATCTTCCAGAACTAAACCTTAATAATCAAGAATCAGAGGCTCAAGTTGAAAATAACGGGCATACAATTGAAGTCAGCTTTAAAAATCCAAAGAATACCCTAACGATTGGTGATGATGTCTATAAATTACAGCAGTTCCATTTTCACGCACCTAGTGAGAATGAAATTGATGGTCATACTTATCCTCTAGAGGGGCACTTCGTCTATAAGACAGATAATGGGAAAATCACAGTTGTCTCGGTTCTCTATAATTATGGCGATGAAAATCAAGCCTTAAAACAAATCTGGGATAAAATGCCTCAGGCGGCCAATACTGAAACCGAGCTTTCTCAGCCTATATCATTAGACGATTTCTATCCTGAAGACAAGGACTACTACAACTTCGAAGGTTCCTTGACAACACCGCCATGTACTGAGGGTGTTAACTGGATTGTCTTCAAGAATCAAGAAACCGTTAGCAAGGAACAAGTGGAAAAATTCACCCAAACCCTTGGATTTGAAAATAACCGCCCTATCCAAGATACAAACGGTCGACAAATTAAAGAATAAAGCAAGATAAAAAGCTTGATGATAACTCCTCGCATCGGGCTTTTTTTCGTTGACAATTAGTTATAGACTTTGTTACACTTGCCCTATGATTATCAAACATACAAGAGATACACTCTCAGAAACTTACCTCGATGCCGTAGCCATCCGAAACACTGTTTTTGTTAAGGGGCAAGGTGTTCCTCGCTCCATCGAGATTGATGCGAATGAAGCCTACTGCATCCACTTTGTTCTATATGATGACAAAGGCAAGGCAGTAGCAACCGTACGCCTACTACCGAATAAAGACTTGACTCAGGTTACCCTCCAACGTATGGCAGTGCTCGATGCCTACCAAGGTCAAGGTCTGGGGAGCATTCTCCTAAAAGAAGCTGAAGATTTTGCACAAGAACAAGGCTTCCAGACTATTTCTCTCCATGCTCAACTCGGTGCACTTAAGTTCTACCTCAATAATGGCTATCAAGAAGTCGGTAACATCTTTGAAGAAGCTGGTATCCAACACATTACTGTTGAAAAATCCTTAATAAGTAAAAAAGCTTAAGCAGTATAGCAGTGATACATACCGTGTCAAGTAGACAATTGAAATAAATAAATGTGAGGAACCAGGTTGCTGGGTTAACAGTCTGGTTTTCTTATCGGCAATAGTTTTCAGTAATCTCTATATTTTTAGTTGTTTAATTGGATAATATGAGCTTGTTCTGCATTCTTGTGCTTCAGCTCTCACTTGAGCTGGTGTTTTCCATAATCTCTCTTGGGGATCATGATATGGTAATGTGAATGGTCTTTTCGTAAGCCTCTTATTTCTTCAAAACTTGACACATTAGGATAAAGAACTGCTCTCATTTCTTTATAATTCCCTGCAGCTCTCCATTGGCCCATTATCGATAACGACTGCTCTAGACATTGACTGTGTCATGCCCTGCGCTTTCAACATGTGGTAAAGATCGCCGTGTAAATTGAAATCCTCATCACTTACAGTAAGGCATGGCTATCCGGAAATTCTTAAGGGCTTTTTAATAACTGATTACCAATGCCGTGTCATTCCTGTTACTGATGGAATAATGACAATATAACGGTCATATAAATCAGTACTCCATATGAAAGTTTTGTTTGTTCCTGGAACTTTTCTTCGATCAGTCTATACCATTTTTCATTTGGGTGTTCAGAATTAAGTCACGGTTGAGAACATTCTCAGCTGTCTGGTCTGTTTTGAAGGTGTAACGTTTTTGTTTCTTGTATTTTGTCTTATTAGAATAAATACGATTAACACACATGATACGTGCGACAGTTCGTCGGTAGATTAGCTTTTCACCATCTACTAGATCATTGTTCAAGGCAAGTGTCATTTTACCTGAACCGAGATAAACCATTATTAGTTTCAGGATTTCTAAAATACGTTCAAGGATGGCCTGATCTCACTTCTCGCTGACTAGGCTTATGGTTTAACCATTTGTAATAAACACACTCATTTGAGCTAACTGACACATCCAGCTGATAGCCCACCTTTTTCTTTGTGCTTGTTTTAATGAACTGATATAACTTCAGTTTCAGGCACGATTTTGAGCATTAGTCTTTGCTAGGTTCTCTGTACTCCTTTCTAATTCTCTCAGTTTTTAAGAATTCACTTTCATTCTGACTAATCTCAAGCCTTCTTTCAAGTTCTTTGATCTTACGATTCGCCTTTTCTAACTCGGTTAGCTATCTTCACTAGGCTTTCGACGCGATTGTCGTTTAGCCCTTCTAGCCTTAAGTTTGTACTCTAGAGTTGTAAACCTGAGCATAACTACGATTGAGCGATACTCTTATAATTAGGTCATGATCTAAACAATAGTTAACGATTTCTAAACATTCTTCTTTCGTTATTTTCTGCTAGTCATATGATAAACCTCCGAATAGGTTTAATCCTTTAGTTCTTTATGACTATTATAGAAACCCATTGTCTGATTTGTTGAACTGCAGCCCAAATTTTCAGCTAATTCTTGAAGGGAACCTTCTCTGTTAATAGCTTCAATGCATTTTAGCTTAAACTCTGTAGAATAATTTTGGTGCTTTAGAGACTTTAGCCCCTCGTGCCCTTGATATTGATAGGCTGTAGCCCAGTCTTTAATTTACAAAGTTGCCCAAACTGCGAGCTAGTTGAGAACAGGAGGCTTTACCTTCAAGATACCAGGTAACAGCCCTCAGCTGCCTTCAAAAACACTTTTTCTAGACATAATAAAATCCTACTTTCGTAAACAGTATATGTATTTTTCTCTATAAATAGGACTATGTCACAGCTGCTTGGCTTCTTCTTTTGTCGTAAATATCGGATAACCATGCTCGACAGCAAGCACTGTCGCATTTCTCTTTTCTTTAAACACTCTACGATTTTCTCCAGTATTTCTGCCCTGAAAAGAGACAAACACTCCCATGTAGACCAAAAACCAAGAAATTGTTTATAATCAGAAGATGACAGTTTTGATCCTAGTTCAGGGCTCAAACACTCCTCTCAATAGAACTGTAAGGTAATCATCATAAGACTAAGTCCTAAAGTAGCTAAACATTCAGCAAATACCCTATTGAAGCTTCTTGGAACGCCTCGTATACAGTAACCTATAGTCTTGACTGTACTTGTCAATACAGGAAGGAATATCAAGTCCTCTTCTCATACGAATGACTTTCAAATCAGGTTGCACGATACCAAGGTAATGAATCAGTTTGTATAGTAGCTCTCTTATCATAATATAGGAAGAAGCGGTTACAGCGGACACTATACTTAAAAATAAAGGATAAAGAAAGGAATCTTTGTCAAACGCTAACAAGCCTTCTATCACTACAAAAAACATACCACGAGAGATTACTCCCAAAATGCAAAAGCAGACTCAGAGCAAGAGACAAGCTTTCTTTCCTTGAGTTCCTACTTGACCGCTTCACTGATTAATTCTTCCTTTATTATCTCAATCAAGGCATCTCTATCCTTAATCCATTGGGCTCTCTCATCCTTGTAGTAGGTAATTACTTGAGAAAATCGCCGCACGTTGAGCTGATATTAATCAGAACAAAGGTCCTGTAACCAGTATGAAGATCCAATCCTTAGGATCCCAAGCGACACTACGTTCCTTCTTGGATTGGCTGATATTCTGCGTCATATTTTTAGCAAAATCATCCGTCAAATAATGGTTAACAAAAATCTCTAAGTCTTTTAGTGTTGAAAAGAGACCTGCTGAACCTGTATGTTCTTTGAGAACTCGAGCCTTGGGATCATGAACAGTCCCTCCCGTAACCCCCTTAACTGTTGGAACAGCTACCTCAACTGGGCCAAACTGTGTTTCAGACATACCAAACGGTTGAAAAATCTCGGAGTCAAAGAGCTTATCCAGTGTTTGTCCAGAGACTTTTTCAAGCATCAAACCTAGGAGAATAAAATTTATATCTGTATACAAGAAAGGTTTATCAGCCTTAACTTTGATGGCATTAATAGCAGCAATCAAGCCAGCTTGGTCTAAGTCATCACGATTTGGAATAAAAGGATCAATTCCGCTACTGTGAGAAAGAAGTTGACGAAGGGTTAACGTCTTATTTTCTACTGCGGGTAGTAGGTTGACAGCTTCTCATCCAAGTCCAATTTATCGGCCTGGAGATAGAAAAGACAGAGGGTTCCAACCCCGACCACCTTGGATACACGGCTAGGTCATAGGTAAGTCCTGGAACTACCGGAATAGTTCCATCCTGAGTTCCTAGATAATGCTCCTGCCAATCTTGTCCGTCATAAAGTGCAAGGCTGGCACCTGGAAAGATGTCAGCCTTGATGTAGTCTGTAATTGTTGACAATGTTTGTTGAAAATTAGTCATTACTTTGTAAACCAAACCTCAATATTGCTCATGTCAGTGAGTGCGAGCAAGTTCCCTTTGCTGTCTAGGTAACTAGAGAACTGTTCTTTTTCAAGTTTATCATGCAAGGCAACCAAGTCATAGTCTTCTGCTACCTTAAACTCTAGAATTTCCAAATCCCAAGTCTGGTCTGGACTCACTTGGAGGTCAGGACCTTCTGCTTTTTCAAAGTG
Organism: Streptococcus sp.; assembly: GCA_046975465.1. GTDB lineage: Bacteria > Bacillota > Bacilli > Lactobacillales > Streptococcaceae > Streptococcus. The sequence continues at coordinate 9,135 of JBKWCO010000012.1, forward strand.
GATAGACAAAGGTAGTTCTTCACCAAAAGATTGTCATAGAAGAAGGCTGCTTTAACCGTATCCACAACATTCAGAGTCAAGGACTGAACGGTAAAGTCTGAAACACCTTTAAAGTCTTCATTTTCTTCAACATCTGCATACTCGATTGTCTTGAGCGTTGACAAGTCATCCTCAGCGTGCATCAAAATAAGACCATTTTCTGGTGAGACCGTTTCAAAGGCGTAGCCATTTTCCCTTGAAAATAGCCTTGGCTTGGTGATCGTCACGCGCCAAAAGGTACTCAATCTCAAGTGGATCTGAAACCTTAATAACCACTTTATTAATTTTCTTAGGGCCTTCAACTGCACGGCAACGGTAAGCTGGAGACTCTTCAATCACAAAAAGTGAGTTACGGTCTGTCCAATCTGTGAAGACCGCAAGGGCATTTTCCTCAGTCAAAAGCTTAAATCCTAATGTATTTTGGTAAAAATCAATATTTTCTTGTCTGTTATTTACACGAAAAATTGGTGTGTGAAACTTAAAATTCCCTGATTGCGTCATGACAACCTCCATTCTTTTCTATTTTATCCGAAAAGAGCCTGTGTGACAAGGATTTTCCTAAGAAAAAACAGTATTGTAATTTTTTCACTTTCTTTCACACAAATTATGAAAATCATTACATTATCTTTACTTTGGGGCTAGCATTTTCCTCATTTTAGAGTATAATAGAGTCTATGAAAACTCTTGTCAATAATCTGGCATTTAGACATGCCTATCAGGGATTTTTTTTACTGCTGATGATAGCTATCCCAAACATCACCTTAGGTATGACAACCTTATATAACAATCAGACTGGATTGACTTTTACGAAGCTTGAAAGCTGGGGAGTCATCGCTATCAATCTCATCATTTTTTACCTTACCTATCTCTGGGCAAAGAGTGAAGGATTGATGACTCGTTTTAGACTAGACCTCAAGGATGCTAAAGCAATTATCTGGGGCTTTCTCACTATCTTCTTGATGGGAGTCATTGGCAGTAATCTTATGCTACTAACCCATACCAACTACCATGCAGAACTTCAAAAGACGCTCACAACAACGCCTATCCTTCCAGTAGCCATTGGTATGATTACGGCAGCCTTCCTCCAAGAAATCCTCTTTCGCAAGTGGATTTTCACCTGGCTAGCTCCTTATTCGAAAACAGCTGTGCTAGTCAGCACTGGGCTCTTTTGTCTCTTTCATATGCCAACTAATCTTGCCTACCTCACTCTTTATATCGGAATGGGCTTGGCTCTCTCTATGGTCTACCAAAAAAGAGAAAACTTATCTGCACATTCATCATCATGTTTTATGGAATCTTTACACCTTAGGTGCTACCATTCTAGTAATGACTAATCCAATGTGACTGAGAATATTTTCTCAGTTTTTTATTACTTTCAAAATTTTAAGCATAAAAAAATCTGAAGCACTAACTTCAGATTTTTTGTATTGATTAAAGGTAGAGGAACTTGAACAAAGCTATAGCTAAAACTCCTGCTAAGATTGGAGCCACAACTGGAACCCATGAATACCACCATTTAGAATCACCTTTGTGCTCACCAAGAACTGTTGTTGGCAAGATGTGGTGGAGAAGACGTGGCATCAAGTCACGGGCTGGGTTAAGAGCTGGACCTGTTGCACCACCAAACGAAATAACCAAGGCTGCAACCAAGAAACCAACACCGATGTGGGCAACCGCAAGTGCACCATTAGCCATTTGACCTGCGATAGCTTCTTTATCATAGCCAAGTTGTGTAGCTTGTGCAATCAACTTATGACCAAAATAGTTGTTTGTCATAGCAAGCGCACCGAAGAACAAGATAAATGAACCAGCGAACTCGTTGGCAAAACCATTAAGCCAAGCACGTTTGTGATTTTCCTCTGAGTCTGAGTTATCATCAACAGCAGAGATTGTAGAGAAAGTACCAAGGATGTTGTTAGGATTTTCAGTTTTAAGATAATAAGGTTGGTGTACCCAAACCACGATAGCTTGTCCTAAGAAAGCACCGAGAAGTTGAGCAATCAAGTAACCTGGAACAGCTACCCATGAGAAGATACCTGCAACCGCAAGACCAATTGTGAAGGCTGGGTTGATGTGGTTACCAGAAACATCACCAAACATAAGTGCTGGCATCATTACCGCAAAACCATAACCAAAACCAATAACAAGCCATCCAGACTTATTACCCTTAGTCCCTTTAAGCTCAACATTGGCAACCGAACCATTACCAAGTGCAACCATCAAAGCTGTCCCAATAAACTCAGTAATGTACTTCATAATCCAATCATGACTGAGCGCTTCTTTTAGAAAATCATTCATTTGTCTCTTTATTTCCTTTCACATTTTACAATAATTTAGACATCTATCATTTTATCAAGTATAATGTCTGATGTAAAGATATTTCTGAAATGTTTACGTATTCTTTTTTTGAGGTTTTAAAGTATGAAATTTAACCAGTTTAGTTACATCCCTGTTAATCCTGAAATTGCTTGTCAGGAACTTCGTTCTTTGGGCTTTGAAGTCTCTTTAAACGCTAGTGCCAAAGCTAATTTTGAGGCTTTTGTTCGCAAGCACTTCCTTTTCTTTGAAGATACTGATTTAGCTTTGAAAAATTGGATTGCTGATACAGAGACTGATCTCCTAACCTTCTTCCAATCAGACCGTCCTTTGACTGCTGAAGTCTTTGGCTTAGTAGCCCTTCAAATACTAGGATTTGTCCCTAATGTGGACTTTACAGACAGTGCTGCTTTCCTAGAGAAAATGGCTTTTCCAATCACTTTTGATGGTAGCCTTAATAACCTGCATCAATTACTGGCAACACGCACACAGTCTGGCAATACCTTAATTGATCAGTTAGTAGCTCAGGATTTAATTCCTGTAAGTAATAACTACGTCTTCTTTAATGGTAAGAGCTTGGCAACATTTGACACTAATCAGCTTCACCGTGAGGTGGTTTATGTCGAAACACCTGTAGATACCGATCAAGATGGACAGTTAGATTTGGTCAAGGTAACTATCTTACGTCCTGATGTGGACTTCCCAGTTCCAGCCATGATGACTGCCAGCCCTTATCAACAAGGGACTAATGAACCTGCTTCAGACAAGCTTACCCACAAGATGGAAGGTGATTTGCTCGTCAAACCAACAGGTGAAATCTCCCTTAGCCAACCAGAAATCAAGTCACCAGAGGCAGACCTTACGCCTATCAATCCTGTCACAAAGGCTCAGGAGCGATTTGCTCACACAGATACCTACACGCTTAACGATTACATGTTGGCTCGTGGTGTGGCTTCTATCTATGTATCGGGTGTTGGTACCTTCAACTCTGAAGGCTTCATGACCTCTGGAGACTATCAACAAGTTCTGGCCTATAAAGCTGTCATTGACTGGCTCAATGGTCGTGCACGCGCCTTTACTAGCCGTAGCAGACAGCATACAATCACTGCAGATTGGGCTTCTGGTAAGGTGACTACTACCGGGCTTTCATATTTGGGTACCATGTCCAATGCACTTGCTACAACTGGTGTTGACGGTTTGGAGATGGTTATCGCTGAAGCGGGTATTTCTTCTTGGTACGACTACTATCGTGAAAATGGACTCCTCGTCAGTCCTGGAGGCTATCCTGGTGAAGATCTCGACACCTTGACCGAATTTACCTATTCTCGTGCCCTATTAGCTGGAGAATACCTACGCCACCAAAAAGACTACCAAGCCTACCTCAAAGAGCTAAGTACAGCCATTGATCGTAAGCATGGAGACTATAACCAGTTCTGGCATGACCGTAACTATGTGCAGTTCGCAGACCGTGTTAAAGCCACTGTTGTCTTTACACATGGTAGCCAAGACTGGAATGTTAAACCTATTAACGTCTATCAAATGTTCAGAGCCCTTCCAGACTCTCTTGAAAAACACCTCTTCTTCCACAATGGTGCCCACGTTTACATGAATGCATGGCAGTCTATTGACTTCCGAGAAAGCATGAACGCCTTGATTTGTCAGAAACTCCTTGGTTTGAATAACGGCTACACACTGCCTACTGTTATCTGGCAAAACAACCAGTCTGAACAGACCTGGGAAGTTCTCGATAACTTTGGACACGACAATGGTAAAAGCATTCAGCTTGGTGAGACTGAAGCCAGCATCGCTAACCATTATGAAGAGGAAACCTTTGCCAAATACGGTAAAGCATACCAAAGCTTCAAGGATGACCTCTTTGCAGACAAAGCCAACGCCATTACCTTGGACTTTGAACTGGACCAAGACATCCAGATTAATGGCCGTGTCCACCTAGAGCTCAAGGTTAAGTCGAGCACAAACCGTGGTCTCATTTCGGCCCAAGTTCTAGAAATGGGGGATAAGAAGTATCTCGCACCTATCCCTGCACCCAAACGCATGAGTTTAGACAATGGCCGCCTCTTCAAGGAAGAAGCCTTACGTGAACTGCCATTCAAGCAGGCCAAATACCGTGTCATTACCAAAGGACACCTTAACCTGCAAAATCGCAAGAACCTCCTTAACATTGAGAATGTCTCTCCAAATGAATGGATGACTATCGGTTTGGACTTGCAACCAACCATCTACAAACTCAATAAGGGCGACAAACTCCGACTTGTTCTCTATACCACAGACTTTGAACACACTATTCGTGATAATAGCGACTATGAATTGACCGTGGACCTAAGCCAAAGTCAGATGACATTACCTTATTAGCTTTTTATCACAAAAAATCCCATAGGAAGATACTCCCATGGGATTTTTTGATTGTGTGGAAATAAACAAGATTTAATCTTCAATTTTTACGATTGATTTTATTATTATTTAAACAAATGATGTAGCCAAGACAGTGGAATAACACTTGGCATAATCATAACTAGGACTTAAGGTTCTTTCTCTGCTCCTCAACAGGTTGGAAAAGAACCTTTTCCCATCTTCCTTTTCTCAATGGACAACTCAACCTTAAAACCAAGAAATCCTCCCTAATGACATCAATAGCCATAACGAATCGCTAGCAATTTTCGCAACTCTGCCATTCGCTCCTCGATAAAGGAGACAAGGTCAGCTGGTCTTTTCTGACCACTTCGGATATTTCCAGTGACATCCTGCTTAAGATATAGGGAGTGGCTGAACGAGAGTCTGCAAGTTCCGTTCGGTAGGAGTGCAGGACCTGCTTCAAATCAGCATAATCTGGCTTATCTCCAATAGTTTCAATTACCTCATCGATGATAGCTACTGCTTGTTCTCGTCTCTCTTTGCCTCTTGCAAACCATTTAAGTCCTTTCATTAAGAAAACCTCCTTATTTCTTTCAACTAATTTTTCAATCACATCTTTAGTATAGCACACTGATAGTCATTTAAAAGCCAGCGTCCCAAAAAGTGGCTATATGTCCCGAGTAGTAAAAAAAGACTGAATATCATTTTTGATTCAGTCCATGTCTTATTGAAAAAGCTTTAACTAATTCTTTCTATACTGCCTATAGACTCCAAATAAAAAGAAAAGAATCCTATTGATGCTAACAAAAGTTGATAGATATTTCCTGATGACAATAGTGCTTTGCTATATAAATATATCATCGCAATAGTCGAAAAAATGATTAGGTATTTCTTCATTTGTATCACCTAGCTTATACTCCTTATTTTGTCAATTACTTACTTCTCTATATTATGGTTGATATACTTGATGCCCCATAAAAATAGTACGAAACCCAATAATGAAAAAAAACCTACAAATATAGCGATAACTTTTTGATAATAGAAATCTGTTGTCAAAAAACGAAGGCAACTAAGTGTCAGTAACAAGAAACAAGCTAGGGAAGCTTTTAATTGATTTAACACAGTTGGTTCTTCTCTTCTTGTCATTATTTTTCGAATGAGCAATATATCAACCACAACCACTAAGAGGGCTGCTACGATGTAGACCAATTGGAATACGGATGATAAGTTATGAAGTAATTGACTAAAAAAAAGTACCAGTAAGGATATGCTAACTACTTGGGCAATGACAAATAGCACTATATCCCTTTTTGAAACTCTATGTGTCATTGCTGTTCTCCTTAACAGCCAAGTAAGGCTACTCCGCCTCCAATAGCTGCACCTACTGCACCAGTTCCAATTGCATACGGTCCAATGAAGAAAGCCGTTCCACCTGCAGCTGCAGAGAATCCTTCTGAAGCACCTACGGCGACAGAGGCCCCACACATTCCCCATCGTTCCCAATTGACTCGTCCTCCTTCAACACTAGCAAGTGTTTCAAGGTCGAGGGTGTTAAAGTTTTCAATTGTTTGAGTTGCCATGGCAACTACCTCCTAAAATTTTTATCGTGTGATCTCTCAATCACATCTTTAGTATAGCATTCAAGTGTCTCTATCAGAGCTAGCGTCCCAAAAAGTGGCTATATGTTCCGAATGGTAATTCCTAATGTATATTGTTTCTAAAATTCAGAAAAAAAGAAAAATCTCATTTTCCACTAATAAAAAATTGAAAAACCGTTTCTTTATGTTACAATTTTTCAATAAACAGTATTCGTCATGAAAGGGAGGACTCAACCTTGAGAATTTACCTATTAGAAGATAATCCTATTCAGATGGGTCGCTTGGAAGAGGCTGTGGCACATGAACTTAAATCCTTCGGAAAAGATCTATACAACCTCCTTTATAAATTTATTGTGATATCTCAACCACAATTGTAATATAACAATCTTATTAAAGAAAATTAAATATTGTCACAAACTACCAATATATGTCCTAAATGGTATTGATAGATAATGAATCACATTTATTTCTAATCTTTTTAAGAATAGTTGGATGGAATATGTAAATTATGGTATAATATTACATATTTATGAGTATAAAAACAACAGCATACAAAAATTTGGAGGGAACTACAATTGGATATATATATCTTAGAGGACAATCTCATTCAACAAGGAAGACTGGAGAGGGTATTGTCTCAAGAGTTAAAAAAATACAACAAAGACTTATCTATTGTCCACACGTTTGATAAGCCTAAGCAACTTATAGAAGCGTTTGAGTCAACAACTTCTAACCAGCTCTTTTTTCTTGATATCGAAATTAAAGGAGAAAAATTAAAAGGGCTTGATATTGCTAAAATCATTAGGGAAAAAAATCCCTATGCTACTATTATCTTTGTCACTACTCACTCAGAGTTCATGCCACTAGTTTTTGATTACCAAGTATCTGCCCTAGACTATATCGACAAAAGTCTCTCTGAAATAGAATTTAGGAAAAAGATAACCAGAGCTTTAGCTATAACTATGAAACCAC
>JBKWCO010000013.1:0-15459 GCA_046975465.1 Streptococcus sp.
CCTGATGAAGCATAAAGGAATTCGACGATTTCTTCCAACTTGAAGTCCGAACGATGACTAGCTTCTTCTATACTATAGACACGAGGCATATCATTGGTAGAGCCATCCATCAAATGGTGGAAATCCTTAACCTTGTTAAAGTTGTCATCATCACTGGTGAATGAATTCTCTGTTTCAAAGTGAATCAAACCATAATGGGACAAGGCTTTTGCAATCCCGTTTTGGTTATTGGTATCAGTGACATGGGTAGCTTGGTCTTTCAGTTCGTCTTCACCATTTCCCATGGCAACACCAATACCAACACCAGATAGCATTTCTAGGTCATTTTCCGAATCTCCGAAGGCCATAACCTCGCTGAGTTCGAAACCAAAAACCTCACCTAAATGAGCAATCCCTTTGAGCTTAGATTGCCCAGCAGAAATAATATCCGCAGAATAAGGACTTGAGCGAGTAATCTTAACGTGTGGAAATTTCTCCTCAATAGCTTGAGTCTCACCCACTGTCGCTACCATAACTACTTGGTAGACTGGTTCACGCATAATGGTTTTGAGAGCTTCCATGCTCTGTGGTTTAAAACGACGAATCAAAGACTTGAAACTACGTTCCACCATCTTAGCCCAAGACTTTGGTACAATATGGCTAACGATTTGTCCAAACTTACTCGTTCCCATACTAATAATATTGGAACCAACAAGACCTGTGCTAGTCCCTAGAGAAATCTCTCTACGGTGCTTGGTGGCATAGCGAATCAAGTTGTAGACTGTTGATTTAGGGAGCTGATTTTGATACAGGACCTTGTCATGAGTCAAAATATATTGACCATTATAAGTGACTGCAAAATCCAGACCCAGATTGTCCATGAAAGGCTGAACAAATCCTGGACCACGACCTGTTGCCAAACCAACCAAGATACCATCTTCCTTCATTTGACTGATAGCTTTTTTGGTTGAACTTGACACACGTTTTCGGTCATTTAGAAAAGTCCCATCAATATCAAAAAAGACTGCTTTAATGGCCACAGAACTCCCCTCCTTCTAACATATTATGCTAAAATAAATTATAACATATAATATAATGGTGAGTAATATAAATGAAAAAAAAAATCCTAGTCCTTCACACTGGAGGAACAATTTCCATGTCAGCGGATAATGATGGCAAGGTCAGTCAAAACGCTGATAATCCCATGAACCATGTGGGGCTTGATTTAGACAATTTAGAACTAACCGTTCTCGATTTTCTTAATATCCCTAGCCCGCATATCACACCCTACCACATGCTGGATATTTACAAAAAAATCAAGGAAACAGCTGGTCAATATGATGGTGTGGTCATTACCCACGGCACAGACACCCTTGAAGAGACAGCCTATTTTCTAGATACTATGGCTGTTCCTGAGATTCCAGTCGTCCTAACAGGTGCCATGCGTTCATCAAACGAACTGGGAAGCGATGGCGTTTACAACTATCTCTCAGCCCTTCGTGTTGCAAGCAATGACAAAGCTGCAGATAAAGGCGTCCTAGTCGTGATGAATGATGAAATCCATGCAGCCAAGTATGTGACTAAGACCCATACCACAAACGTGGCAACCTTCCACACACCAACTCATGGTCCACTAGGAATCATCATGAAGCATGACATCCTCTGGTTCAAAACTGCTGAGCCTCGGGTTCGCTTTAATTTGGAACAAATCACAGGAACAGTCCCAATCATCAAGGCCTATGCTGGGATGGGTATCGGAGATGGAATCATCAGTCTCCTAGACCCTGAGAAGATTGACGGTGTAGTTATCGAGGCACTAGGTGCTGGAAACCTCCCACCATTAGCCGCAAGAGAAATCACAAAACTGATGGAAAAAGGTGTTCCTGTTGTGCTCGTTTCCCGCTGCTTCAACGGTATCGCCGAACCTGTCTATGCCTATGAAGGTGGTGGCGTTAAACTCCAAAAGCAGGCGTTATGTTTGTTAAAGAACTCAATGCACCAAAAGCTCGCCTCAAACTCCTCATCGCACTTAGTGCAGGACTCAAAGGCCAAGAATTGAAAAACTATATCGAGGGATAAGACATGAAACTTAGTATTGAAGCAACCGATAAATTGAAAAATAAAGATTTCCACTATGAGCTGACAGTCTCAAAAACATATATCGCCATAGTCTGTGGTACCGTGCTAGCCAGTCTAGCGCTAGTCGCATGGTTGAAGAAAAAATAAAAAGCTTGAAGCATGGTCACTATAGAAGTGACTGAACTGCTTCAGGCTTTTTACTATAATATTCAAATATGTATTCTTGTTTAATTTTTTATTATATTTAGTGATAAAATAGATAGTGCCTATTAGCTGAGAAAGGATCACTATGAGCACACTATTAGCATCTAGAATAAAGAGCAGAAGAAAAGAATTGAAGATGTCACAAAAGAGTTAGCAGAAGGAATCTGCAAACAAGGACAAATTAGTCGCCTCGAGAATGGGGAATATATTCCCGGATCAGTGCTTCTTCATGAGTTATCTAGAAAATTAAATGTCAGTATGGATTATTTCTTTGATGAGCAAATTTCAAGCGACAGTAACAAACTCAATAATTTCAAAAAGTTATCAAAAACGTTTATTACGCAAAGAGATTATGAGTCTTTAAATTATATCTAGAATTAGAAAAAACCTCCCATCGTCTACCACTTTCAGACAAAGTATATATGGAATGGATTGCTGCGCTACTCGACTTTTACTTTTATAACCAAAAAGAAGAAGGAATTTCTAGGTTAGAGAAAGCTATCAAGCAACTTAATGATACTGACATACACTATCTTCAAATTTTAAATAGCTATTTAATTTCTACTATGAGACAAATAATCTGGAACGTTTTAAGGAAATTGAAAATGATTTGACAGTAAGAGTTGAGCAACTGAGTCTAACAACAATAGAAGAATTAGAATTAGCCATTAAGTTCAATTACAATTTAGGACGCTACTTATGGCTCCAGAGTAAAACTGAAGAGGCCATTAAAAAACTAACCCTAACGATAAAATTATGTAAAGATTTCAATTCGACTTATTTACTTGCAGATATGTATCTATTGTTAGGCAACATTTGTGAAGATTTTCTGATCAAAGTGAAGCTAGAAAATATTTTGATAATGCACTCTATATTTATAAGTACCTAGATGACAATAAGGAAATGGCTTTAAGAGTTGAGCATTACATATCAAAAACATTCAAATAACTACACTCTATGATGATATAAAAGTCTTGAGAAATGCTTTTAAAGCATGTTTTAAGACTTTTTGATATACTTATATTGTATATTTCGAAATAAAATAACGATACATTATATTAACACATAATCTACGGTGATAACATTGCAGTATCCATAACCAAGGAGAGATTAATGAAATCTGTTTATAAAGTTGTTAAAAAAGATATCCTAGTATATTCAATACTTACTATCTTATTGTCTATTGCAATGGTAAGTGAAGCCTATCTGATGCAACTAATCATTGACTCTATCAAACTTGGAGTGGGGCGCTATGTTGTTACATCTATTTTTGTAGTTGTGTTCTTGTTGATTCAAACACTTATCTACTACTTTCAACAATCACTGACAGCAATCATTAGTAAGAAATCTGCATATGCTTATAGGAATGTTATTTTCCAAGGTATTCAGAAAACACCTTTAGAGTTACTCACAGGAAATAAAAATGACAAACTTCTAGCCTCATTAACTACTCAAATAGATCAAATTGAATTTAATTATTTTTATTCCATATATTGGGGTGGCTATTTAATCTGCCAATTAATTATTGCCATAATTGTTTCTCTCTACCTTAATCCTTTATTAGCAGCTTTAACTCTGCTTTTAAGCCTACCAAATCATTTTGTAGCTGTACTCTTTAAAACTCCTTTAGAAAAGAAACAAGAAGAGTTAATTGAAACTACTAATACTTCAGTATCAGCTATTCAAGATCTCATCGAAGGTATACCTGATTGGAAAATTGCAAACAAGAGTTTCGACATTAATAGAGTCTTTGATATTCAAACTTTAAAGTTACTTAAACGCCAAACAAATGTTGAAAAATCTCAATATGTTGTTGTCAGTTTAAATCAGCTATTTTCAAATGTTCTTTATTTTGGTAGTTGGATTATTGGGGGACTATTAATTATAAATAGTCAACTGACATTAGGGAGTTTAATAGCATTCTCACAATTATTAGTCAGTATTTCTTACCCAATATATGCTTCTTCTGATTTGTTAGCTAAATTTATTAGTGGTAAGAAAACTATAGAGACTCTTTCTACTGAATTTCAAATTATAGAGGAAAATCTTAATACTCTGGAACATATTGAAGTTATATCATTTGATAATTTTCGTTTTAAAAATAATTCGGAAGCTATCCCTTTTAATGGGAAATTTTATAAGCATAAAAGTACCTATTAAAAGGGAAGAGTGGAACTGGTAAAACCACACTATTAAAAGCAATCCTACGAGAGTATAACGATTACACAGGAACAGTTAAAATTAATGGTATTGATGTTAAAAGTATCAAAGAGAGTAGTATCTTTGATAATGTAGCTTATGTACCCAACACCCTCATATGTTCAATGCAAAACTTCGTGATAATCTTACTCTATTTTCTGAGGATGTTTCAGAAGAGGAACTGTTTGAGGCATTGAAATTTGTAGAATTATCTAAGTGGGCTAATAGAGAGTCTTTAGAGTTAATGCTTTCAAATGATACTATAAAACTTTCAGGTGGAGAAGCCAAGAGAGTTGCTTTGGCAAGAGCCTTATTGATGAAGACGGATATCTTATTTTTAGACGAATTTTCTTCTGGTATTGACTTTGAAACGTTATCAAAAATAGAGAATCGACTTTTACAAACGAGTAAATTAATTATTTACATCACACATGTAGACACCGATAGAATTATCCAACAATTTGATGAAATAATAGATTTGAATGAGTTTGTAGACTTATAAAACGATGACACTCTTAAAAACTCAACTTGATTTGTTATATGACACTATTAGCCAGTTTAGCCCTGATCGCATGGTTGAAGAAAAAATAAAAAAAGCTTGAAGCATGGTCACTAGAAAGGTGATTTAACTGCTTCAGGCTTTTAGTTTTCTTCGTCTGGTCTATATTCAAGAATATCCCCTGGTTGACAATTTAATTCCTTACAAATGGCATCCAGGGTCGTAAAACGAACTGCCTTGGCCTTGCCTGTCTTAAGAACCGAGAGATTGGCTGGGGTAATACCAATACGTTCTGCCAGCTCACCCGAGCGCATCTTCTTCTTGGCAAGTTCAACGTCCAAATTGACAATAATCATAAGCCCCTCCTAAATCGTGTACTCATTTTCCTCAGCAATGGCATTAGCCTTAGTCAAAATCATAGCAACAGCATAGAGAACAAAGCTAACTAGCAAATAACTGATATTAAAGAAACTATAACTATGGTTGCCTGTCCCAAATGTAAAGATACCATTATGGATAAAGGCCCCAAGAACTAGCAAATGTGCTGACCAACGAACCAACTTAGCATTTTTAGCGATAAAAATATCAGAACGATAAAGATTAATCAGAAAGGCACGTAGGCACAACAAGAAACCTATGTTGACTACCGTACGAAGGAAATCAATGGTTGCTGCAAAAAGCGTCAGACTAGGATCCTTGCTTTTCACGGTAACTCCCGACCCAAGAAGCATACGCAAACCTTGTTGTAAGAGTCCTTCATGACCAGTCAGAATAAAGGCGTCATTAAGAATGGTAATAACAAGACTTAAAAAGCCCGCAAAAAGGAGGACATTAACGAACAGGAGAACACTACGAAGTCGTTTTTGTTCTTGCGTCTCCTGACGATTTTTAGCACTTTTAGCCGATTTCCAACCATAATAACTAGAGCCAGCCAAGGCTAGGATGATTAAAAAATAGAATAAGATAGTTGTCATGTGTTACCTCGATTATAAATACATTTTGATTTTTTGGGAGTATAGACTTGAAAAGCCAAGGTGCCTCTAGGAGCCCTTGACCTTATACTATATCAGCAGCTAACTATTAACAGTATCAATTATATCGAATATCAATATAAAATACTAGTTTATAGATAAGATTTTACTACTTTTCAACTAAGATACATTCAATTATTTGACAGCTGTTTGTCCCTTACGAAGACGGATAGCATCACAAGCTAGAGAGACCAAGAAGAGCCAAACTGATGTGCTGAAGTCCATTACTAGGTGATCTGTTGTTCCCAACTGCAAGAAGATATTCAATGCTGATGGCACAAAGGTTAGAAGGGCAGCCTTTTTCAAGAAAAGAGAGAAATCTTCTGTCCAAAGTGCCTTCCAAGTAAAGTCTTTAAGCTCTTTACGAAGGAGCCAAATCAAGGCAAGATAGAAGGCAAATTGTAACTCTGAGACTAGCCAGTAACCCCATCCAGAAAGGTAATGAACCTCAGCACCTGGAAAAAGATTAGTCACATCCACAAAAGGAAGGATAAGTAAAGCAAACATTGCAAGACCGTAGATTGCCATAAGAAGAATAAGAACTGCGTTGATGATTGATTTAAGTGTTTTCATGATAAGTATTTCCTTTATAAAATAGTTTTTGGTATATAATTTCTCTTTTTCGCGAATAAGATTATCTTTATCGAAAACTTATTATCGTTTATCGATGAATATATATTACACTCTTTATTTCTCCTTGTCAACACATTTTTATCGTTTTTCGATATTTTTTTATCTAAATTTAAAAACCAGTCAAGAAAATCTCAACTGGTTAGCTTACTTATGTTAATCGCCTAGACTGGTCATGCTTCCGTCTAGACTTTTTATGAGTTTAAGAAGAGGGATTCTACGTTATGAAAAAAGGAAAAAGGGATTTTGGAAAATGAGGGATGAAAGTTGTAGAATATGGGTAAATTTAGCCTCTTCCTAGCATCAATACTAGTCTTGATAAACCTTAAAGTCTTGAGGATGCTTTTGGAAATTTGGATTGTAGGTTACTTTAATTTTTACTGTCATGATGATGTCCTCCATTTTAGGAATGATTTGGCTTAGCCAAAACCTTTTATTTTCAAAACCTATCTCGTTTTGATGGTTTTATTATAGGTTTCCTAACTTAAAAAAGCTTTTAATAAGCTTGAAGGAAACTAAAACTCTCAGTTGTTTACTGAGAGTTGATATGTCTATAACATCGATAAGATAATGCCCAGCACCAAAGCCACCCAGACAGCATAACGAATTGTCGCATGGTAGCGATAACCTTCGATAACCTTGGGTAGCTTTGTAAAGAGATAGGCAATGTAAGCAACTATGGAAAGAAAATACCCTTTAAAATTCCAGGACGAGCCTAAGATACTAAAATCTTCGAATAGGGGCACAAGCATCAGTACAGCCGTAAGCATACACCAGACCGGCAAAAGCGTCCTTTCCTTTTGATGCTGTATATGGATAATCAGTTGAGCTATAAAACCCGCGACGTACATAATCAGTAATACCGAACAAACTAGAGAGATAAGAAGTGAATAAAGATATAGGGTATGAAAGTCCGTCTTTCCTTCTATCAACTTTGCCAATTCGGTAATAAACCAAATCAAGATGAAGGCGAAAAAATAAAACAGGAGACCTAACATCATAAGAAATAAAGGATGCAAGATAGCAAAAAAATCGATTTTTAACCGTTTCTTTTTCATGGGTTTCCTCCTCAATCAAACTCGCCTTGGCTTCTCAAATGAGCTCCAAGCACCTGCCAATCAGGATTCTCACGCCAGTTAGGGGTAGATACAATTTGGCTGGCCACGCGCCTTGCTTCTTCTAGGATATTATAGTCTTCCACAATATCAGCCACTTGAAATTCAGGAATTCCTGACTGACGTGTTCCAAAGATCTCTCCTGAACCACGCATTTTAAGGTCCTCTTCTGCTAGAACAAAACCATCCGTAGTCTCACACATGGCCTGCATGCGTTTTTTCCCGGTATCATTTTTAGGATTAGCCACCAAAACACAGTAGGACTGCTTATGGCCACGACCTACACGTCCACGAAGTTGGTGAAGCTGGCTAAGTCCAAAACGATCCGCATCCATAATAACCATGACCGTCGCATTTGGCACATTGACTCCTACTTCGATAACTGTGGTTGATACTAAAATCTGAGATTTTCTGTCCTTGAAGTCCTGCATAATTTGGTCTTTTTCATCATTTTTCATGCGACCGTGCATCAGGGCCACTCTAGCTGAATCCCCAAAGAAATCTGTGAGTTCTTGATGAAGGGCCACCGCATTTTTCAAATCGAGAGCCTCAGACTCTTCAATCAAAGGTGAAATAAAATAGACCTGAGCATCTTTTTCCAACTCACCCTTAATCCAAGTCAATACGGTATCTAGTTGCTCATGTTTAACCCAACGGGTAATAATGGGCTTACGCCCAGCCGGCATCTGGTCAATGATTGACACATCCATCTCTCCAAAGGCAGTGATCGCCAAGGTCCTAGGGATAGGTGTCGCTGTCATCATGAGGACATCAGGATTGTCACCTTTCTCACGGAAAATACGACGTTGATTAACCCCAAAACGGTGCTGCTCATCAGTAATTACTAGCCCAAGCCTGTGATAAGTCACAGCATCCTGAATCAGTGAGTGAGTCCCTACAATCATCTGAGCCTCCCCAGATTCGATTTTGGAAAGAGCTACTTTTTTGTCCGCCGCCTTCATCCCAGAAGTTAGGAGCACTACCTCTAGCTCAGGAAAAAGCCCCTGCAAACTCTCATAGTGTTGCTCTGCTAAGATTTCCGTCGGTACCATGAGGGCAGACTGCAATCCTGCCGTATAGGCCCCATACATGGCCAAGCTAGCGATAACTGTTTTCCCTGAACCCACATCTCCTTGTAAGAGACGGTTCATGTGAGCTCCAGATTGCATATCAGCTAGGATTTCTGATAGACTGCGCTCCTGAGCCTGCGTCAAGGGAAAGGCAAGTTAGCAATTTTGGCTTTGATTTTGCTTCGTCGTAAGCAATTGCTAGACCATTAGTCTCTGATTTATTTTCAGCCTTTAACACCTGTAAGTTCATTTGAAAATAAAAGAGTCCTCAAACTTTGTCCGGCGTAGAGCCTGCTTATATTCAGCCAAATCTTTCGGAAAATGCATGGCACGCACAGCCTCTTGACGTCCCATGAGACGATACTTGTCCATAAGCACCTGTGGGAGACTCTCCTCCAATAAATTCAAGGCCCCACTATCAAAAGCTGCCTTTATTGCCTTTATCAGCTGGGCCTGACTAACACCCTGGGCCACATGATAGACTGGCTGCATATCGTCTTCAACTTGAGCCAAGACTTTCATACCAGTCACCGCAGACTTCTTCTGGTCCCATTTGCCAAAAATAGCCACTTCTGCCCCCATCTCAATCTTGTCTACAAGATAAGGCTGGTTGAAGAAACTAATGGCAATCACTACCTCTCCTTGCTTGATTTTAAAACTCAGACGATTACGTTTAAAGCCATAATACTGCACATTGGCAGGTGTCACCACTGTTCCCGTAATAACAGCCTTTTCCCCATCCATCAGTTCAAAGATAGACTTACTCTTAAAATCTTCATATCGGAAAGGAAAATAAAGCAAGAGGTCCCCAACCGTGTGCAAATCTAATTTGGTAAATTTTTCAGCGGACTTAGGACCAAAGCCTTTCAAATCCGCAATTGGTGAATCTAGTTGAATCATATCCTCTATCATTTCTATCGTGTTCTTCTCCTCGTGAAAGAGGAAGCCTTATCAGCTATTATAACACATGAAAATGCTCTTCACTAAAATCAAAAAATCCAGTATCAAACTGGATTTCTATTTATTTATATTAATCATAGCTACGAGGTACACGATCACTAAGCAAACAAAGGACCTCGTAGTTGATAGTACCACGTTTTTCAGCCACCTCTGTCGCAGTGATGCTTGCTCCCCATTTTCGCCAATAAGCGTAACAGGAGTTCCTAGGGGATAGACTTTAGGAAGCGAATAGTGATCTGGTCCATAGACACGCGCCCAACAATTGGGCAAAGCTGTCCATCAACAATAACGTGGAAACCTTGTAAATCTCTGGTCCAACCATCCGCATAGCCAAGCGGAATGGTTCCAATAACCTCATCAGCTGTCGTCGTATACGTTGCACCATAACCCACATCTTGACCTGCTGGCAGGGTCTTAACATGAACAAGTGCTGTCTCCAAGCTTAAAGCAGGACGAATGTTATAGGGAAGGTCTAAAGCACTGCCACTAGGATTGAGACCATAGATGACGACACCTAGACGTACCGCATTAAAGACTGTTTCTGCATGCCAGATACTCGTCGCAGAGTTGCTAGCATGTACCAAGCGAGGGCGGTCCACCAAGTTATTAACCAAATCCGTGAAGAAGGCCAATTGACACTTGAATTTACTATCGTCCGCCTCATCAGCAGTTGCAAAATGGGTAAAAATACCTTCGACATCGGCACCAAGTGTCTTCAGACCAGCAATCAAACTATCTGCATCCCCTTGGCTACGCACCCCAATGCGTCCCATACCTGAATCAATCTTAATATGGCAGGTCAAACCAGTCAAATCAAGCCCTTGCTTCTTAGCTATTTCCAACCACTCAAGCGAAGCTACCGTCAAAGTGATGTTTTCTTGAATAGCCAAAGGAACCTCGTCTGGCAAGACGACTCCTAAAATAAGTATCGGTTGCTCTAAGCCAGCTTGACGGAGTTCAAGTGCCTCGTCTAGGTTGGAAACACAAAAACCATCTACCTGTTTAGACAAATGCTTGGCCACCGCAACAGCGCCATGACCATAAGCGTTGGCCTTAACAACTGCAAAAGTCTGCACCTTTTTAGGAATGTGACTAACCACTTGTTCAATATTTTCTGAAATTGCTGATAGATCAACCTTTGCCAAGGTTGGTCGATGTAAACTTGAGATCATAAGCTATCCTCTTCCAACATCTATCTCTTAGTTTTTTTCTAAAATGACACTTGCCTGAACAAAATCACCGCTATGGGAAATCGAGATAAAGACATTGCCTTCAAAAGGCGACTGGGTCACCACTGGAGCTCCCTTGTCATTGGTCAAAATTTCAATATCCTTAAAGCCGACTGCTCCAATACCTGTACCCCAGGCCTTTGAAAATGCTTCCTTACCGGCCCAGCGACCTGCTAAATAGGACATCTGACGACTCCCAGAAAGAGACTCAAAGCGCTCCCATTCTTTCGACGTCAAAACCTTCTTTGCAAAGCGCGGATTGCGATCATAAGCCCTTTTTACAGCTGAAATTTCCTGCAAGTCTATACCATGTCCAAAAATCATAATTCTTACGAAAGTCGATTGTGGATTTCACGAATAAGACTATCTGTCTTATCCCAACCAAGACATGGATCTGTGATTGATTTACCGTAAACTTCAGGTGTGTCCTGACGACCATCCTCAAGGTAAGACTCAATCATAAAGCCACGCACGGTATCCGCGATACGCTCATCCCACTCACGGTTAAGAAGGACTTCACGCACAATGCGAACTTGTTCCATGAAGTTTTTACCTGAGTTATCATGGTTTGTATCAACAAGGATAAATGGATTTTCCAAATTAAATGCACTATACTTGTCCAAAACCTTAACCAAGTCTTCGTAATGGTAGTTGACAATGTTCTGTCCATTTTCATTGTTGGCACCACGCAAGATAGCGTGAGCGAGTGGGTTACCATCTGTTTTAACTTCAGCGCCATTGTATAGGAAATGCTGTTGGTTCTGCGCAGCATAGATACCATTAAACATGACATTCAAATTCCCTGACGTTGGGTTCTTCAAACCAATTGGCACATCAATACCTGAAGCTACAAAGCGGTGTTCTTGGTCCTCAACCGAACGTGCTCCAACAGCGTGGTAGCTAAGTAGGTCATCAAAGAAGGAAAGATTTGACGGATAAAGCATCTCGTCAGCGATTGGAAGGCCTGTTTCAGTAATAATACGTGACTGAAGGTGGCGAACCGCCTTAACTCCAGCAAGAAGGTCTACATCACCCTCTGCATCTGGTTGGTGGATAAGCCCCTTATAACCATCTCCATTAGTACGTGGTTTAGCTGTATAAACACGCATAACAATAAAGATTTTATCTTTCACATCTTCCTGAAGTTTGGCCAAACGGTGAGCATAGTCAAGAACGGCTTCTTCATTATCAGATGAACATGGACCAATAACCAAGAGAATACGTTTGTCCTCACCCTTGATAATTTTTGCCAAAGCCTCATCATTAGCCTGTTTAGTTACTAGAGCGTCTCCCGTAAGAGCGTGTAATTTCCTTACTTCCGCTACATCAATCAGCGGACTATTTTGATGAATTCCCATTTATTTCCCTCTCTTTGTGAAAAGAGAGCGAACCGCTTGGTCATCCAAACGGTTCACTCCCCATATATGGTTTCTGTTACCTTATTATTTTGACAAAGTATCGTGGATTTCACGAATCAATTCTTCTGTCTTATCCCAACCAAGACATGGGTCAGTGATTGATTTACCATAGACATCTGGCGCATCTTGACGGCCATCTTCAAGGTAAGATTCAATCATGAAACCACGTGCAACTTTGTTGATTTTTTCATTCCAGTCACGGTTAATCAAGGTTTGACGAACAATACGGATTTGTTCCAAGTAACGTTTGCCTGAGTTATCATGGTTTGTATCAATAACGATGAATGGATTTTCAAGGCCCATTTGTTCATAGTGTTCGATTGTTTCAAGAACATCATCATAGTAGAAGTTAGGCACGTTTTTACCATATTCATTCGTTGAACCACGAAGAATAACGTGTGCCAATGGGTTACCTGATGTTTCAACTTCTTCACCGTTAAAGAGGAAGTTTTGTTTGTTTTGTGCAGCGTAGATACCATTAAACATAACGTTAAGGTTCCCTGATGTTGGGTTCTTCATACCAGTTGGAACATCAATACCTGATGCAACAAAACGGTGTTGTTGGTCTTCTACAGAACGTGCACCGATGGCAATATATGACACAAGGTCATCTACCAAAGGAAGGTTTTCTGGGTAAAGCATTTCATCAGCAGTTGTGATACCAGTTTCAGTGATAACACGGTAGTGAAGATTACGCACAGCCTTGATACCATTGATTAGGTTTGGTTTACCTTCAGCATCAGGTTGGTGGACAAGTCCTTTATAACCATCACCATTTGTACGAGGTTTAGCTGTATAAACACGCATAACCATAAAGACTTTATCTTTCACTTCTTCTTGAAGTTTAGCCAAACGGTGAGCATAATCAAGAACTGCATCCTCATTATCAGATGAACATGGACCGATAACCAAAAGCGTACTGTCATTTTCACCCTTGATGATTGCTTCAAGCTCTTTATCACGAGCTTGTTTCTTGGCAAGGGCTTCACCTGTTAATGTAGTTGATTCTTTAACTGCATCAAAATCAATTTTTTCACTTACTGCTTTAAAAACCATAATAATTACCTATTTCTTTTTTCCTAAAATTGTTTACGACCGTGACAATTTTTAAATTTCTTACCAGAGCCACATGGACAGAAGTCATTACGACCAACCTTACTAAAGTCAATTTCTTGACCATTAGCATCTGCTTGGTGAGCCTGGATATTGCCTGTTGCTGTTGTTGAAACACGTTCATTCACATTTTCACGAGATTGTTCATGAATTTGTGCTTTCATCATTGTACGTGTCACATCATATTCAATTGCCCCAATCATATCTTGGAACATCTTGAACCCTTCAGATTGATACTCAACAATTGGATTGTTTTGGGCATAACCACGCAAACCAACGGCATTACGTAATTGATCAAGGGCATCGATGTGATCCGTCCACTTGTTGTCAACAACCATCAAAATCAAGACTTTTTGGAATTCACGGATAGCTTCCTCTGAACGCAATTTCTTGATTTGACGATCATAAACATCAGCTGCTAACTCATTCAAGTAAACTTTAATAGCTTCATAATTAACACTACGTTTAGTGACTTCACCCACTTCTTTCAAGTCTTTAAGTGAGATGGCATTTTCAGGAACCAAGGCCTGACGGGCAAACGTCAAGATTGCCCTAAGAGCTTCATCTTGATCATTGCGACTGTGACCTTCAACCGTACGATTAATTGTACGCTTAATCATAGCCTTAATTTCAGGTTCAAGATCACGCTCTGCTGTGATAACATCATAACGCTCAGCGTAGATGATTTCACGTTGTTCACGCATAACATCATCGTACTGAAGGACTTGTTTACGAGTATCGTAGTTATTTCCTTCGACACGTTTTTGAGCCGCTTCCACTTGACGAGTCAACATGCGTGATTTGATAACAATATCTTCATCATCAGCATTCAAACGTTCCAAGACTTGCTTGATACGATCAGAACCGAAACGACGCATCAATTCGTCTTCAAGTGAAAGGTAGAATTGAGATTCCCCTGGGTCCCCTTGACGTCCCGCACGACCACGCAACTGGTTATCGATACGACGGCTTTCGTGACGCTCTGTACCAATAACACAAAGGCCACCAAGGTCAAGAACACCCTCACCAAGTTTGATATCGGTACCACGACCGGCCATGTTGGTCGCAATCGTAACAGCACCACGTTGACCCGCATTCATGATAATATGCGCTTCTTTTTCGTGGTTCTTAGCATTAAGCACTTCGTGAGGAATACCTGCTTCAACCAGCATCTTAGAAATCAAGTCAGATGTTTCAACGGCAACCGTACCAACAAGGACTGGCTGTCCCTTTTCATAACGACGCTTAACATCTTGTACCACAGCACGGAATTTAGCATCCAAGGTTGGGTAAAGAAGGTCATCGTGGTCAATACGTTGAATTGGACGGTTAGTTGGAATCGGAATAATTCGCATGTTATAGATTTCACGGAATTCATCTTCCTCGGTCTTACCAGTACCAGTCATCCCTGACAATTTCTTGTACATACGGAACATATTTTGGTAAGTGATTGAGGCAGATGTCTTCGTTTCTTCTTGAACCGGTACACCTTCTTTTGCCTCGATGGCTTGGTGGAGTCCATCTGAGAAACGACGACCTTCCATGGTACGACCTGTAAATTGGTCGACGATAAGAATTTCTTGCTCAGGACTTACCACATAGTCGATATCATGCAACATGATGTAGTTGGCACGAAGGGCATTGTCAATATAGTGAGTCAAGGCAACATTGTCAATATCATACAAGTTGTCCAAGTTGAAGAATTCTTCAGCCTTGTCAATACCTGAGTCATTCAAACCAATCGTTTTTGTTGGAATATCAATGGCATAATCGTCCTCTGTCAAGGTCTTAACAAAGGCATCCGCACGGTGATATAACTGATTAGTTTCTGAACTTACAGGACCTGATACAATCAATGGTGTACGAGCTTCGTCGATAAGAACTGAGTCAACCTCATCGACCAAGGCATAGTTCAATGGACGTTGTACCATGT
>JBKWCO010000014.1:0-14782 GCA_046975465.1 Streptococcus sp.
GAGCAGATTCATAAGGGCCTTTTACCACTTCACCAGCAATAGCTGAAGTAATCAGGCCTTTTTCAAGTAAATAAATCGGAAGATAGGCATGATCACTGCCTACATCCAAGAGTTTTGCGCCTTTGGGAACATAGGTTGCTACGTCCTTGAGGCGTTGAGATAATTGTACGTACATATTTCATCTTTCTATTTTTTAAGTCTCTTCAATTATATCAAAAAAGGAGGTTGGTAAGAAATGCTTTTAACACATTTCCTAACAACTTCCTTTTTGCTTATACTTTCTCGCCTGTAAAGACGAAGAATTTAGAAATAATATAGTTCAATACAATGATAAGGACCTGAGAGAAGAGGCTCTCGATACCGTTTACCCAAGCATGACTATGACCAACAAATTGACCAATAATTTCTGGATAGGTATCGACCAAGAAATAGGCCAGAGCCAAATCCAAGACCAAGGTCAATAGGCGAGCACCCACAAACTTAACAAAGCGCGTAACCATACCAGTCTTTTCCTGATTAAAGACAAACATGTCATTTGTAAAAAAGGCAAAGATAATGGCAATCGCACTGGCTAAGACCGCCGAGAGTGTCCCCTGATTGGTCAACTGAAAAATCAAAATACGACTGACCATATAGACCAAAGTTGCCAAGACACCAAAGAAAAGGTACTTGAAAACTTCGGTGGCCATAAAAGCTTTAAGCTTATTAATCATATTTAGTCCAATCCAATTTCTGCACGAACAACATCAGCAATCGTATCAACGTAGTAGTTCACTTCATCATCTGTTGGTGCTTCTGCCATAACACGAAGGAGAGGTTCGGTACCACTTGGACGAACCAAGATACGGCCATTTCCAGCCATCTCAGCTTCCATTTTTTCAATGATAGCGGCAATGGCAGGAACTTCCATAGCCTTATCTTTCATGCTATTTTCCACACGGATATTAACCAATTTTTGTGGATAGATGGTAACTTCTGAAGCCAATTCAGACAAGCTCTTACCTGTTTCAACCATGACTTTAGTCAATTGGATAGCTGTCAATTGACCATCACCAGTTGTGTTGTAATCCATGATAATAACGTGTCCAGACTGTTCACCACCAAGGTTGTAGCCGTTTTTACGCATTTCTTCGACAACGTAACGGTCACCAACAGCAGTCACTGCCTTGTTAATACCTTCACGGTCAAGTGCCTTGTGGAAACCAAGGTTTGACATAACTGTTGTCACAATGGTATTTTTAAACAACTCGCCCTTTTGTGACAAATGTTTACCGATGATGTACATCACCTTGTCACCATCAACAATATCACCATTTTCATCAACAGCGATGAGACGGTCACTGTCACCATCAAAGGCAAGACCAATGGCTGAACCACTTTCTTTAACCAAGGCTTGCAATTGCTCTGGATGTGTGAACCCACTCCAGCATTGATGTTAAGACCATCTGGTTGATCCCCGATAACCGTAATATCGGCATTCAAGTCAAGGAAAATGTTACGTGCAGATACCGCAGCCGCACCATTAGCCGCATCCAAGGCAACCTTCATGCCACCAAGGTCAACACCTGTAGCTACCAAGAATTTTTCGTATTTACGAAGACCTTCTGGATAATCCACAAGGGTTCCAAGTCCTTCAGCTGAAGGGCGTGGAAGCGTATCTTCTGCAGCATCGAGAAGGGCTTCAATTTCCGCTTCACGCGCATCATCCAATTTAAAGCCATCACCACCAAAGAACTTGATACCATTATCAAGAGCTGGATTATGGCTGGCTGAAATCATAACACCAGCACTGCATTTTCTGTACGAACCAAGTATGAGACACCAGGTGTTGCAAGTACTCCAAGTTTGTAGACTTCAATACCCACTGAGAGCAAACCTGCTACTAAGGCAGATTCCAACATCTCACCAGAAATACGTGTATCACGTGCCACAAAAACTTTAGGACGGCCAGTCTCATGTTGGCTAAGCACATAACCACCAAAACGACCTAATTTAAAGGCCAATTCAGGCGTAAGTTCAACGTTTGCTTCTCCACGAACACCGTCTGTTCCAAAATATTTACCCATAATTTTATTATTAGTGCTTGAGCACTAAATCCTCCTTAAACTGTGATGCTGTTTAGCAAGAGTCAATCTAGTGAAATCTATCTAGATAATCTAACTTTATAAGATTTCGCCAATATTTTCAACCCTTGATTTTAAATATTTTTAATTGGTTACATTTTTATGAGATTAGTCCCTCTCAATCCCATCCATTATACATGAATTTTGGGAAAATGTAACTCCCCTATTTTTGCGTGACTTTTAAGTTAACCTTAACAGTGCCAGGCTGAACCGTAACACCTTCTGCCTTAAGGTCTATTGTTTTTGAAGTATCCTTAGTCACTTGGCTAATGTCCACAGGGACTGTGATGCTATCAATCTTATCCATAGCTTCTTGACTACCAACAATAGTCACATGCCCACGATTAAAGCTGTAGCTGATACTAGACACATTGCTAGCCTTATCTCCAGTCAGTTCAACCTTGACAGGAACAGATTTGCTTAATTTTCTCAAATTAATCTTGGCGTGTACCTTAGCTGGTGAGATAGAACTTGCTAGGACTGTTCCATTTGCCGAAACGGCTTGAAGAACCAGGTTACCATCATAATCTTCAGACAGGTTGGAATCACCTTCCAATACTGCTTGAACATGGTCAATCTGGTTAATGATATCTTCACTCGACGTCACTTCTACCTTGGTTTCATCCAGGCTAACTTTTTTCACTTCATAACCATTTGCCAACTTATCTGATGTAATATTAGCTACTACATCAAAGGTCTTGCTGGCTTTTTTGCCAATAGTTGCCGTCAAGGTTGATGGAGATACCTGCGCAGACATTCCGGCTGGAAGATCCTTAACCTGAATAGGTACTCGACTGGTTCCTTGGCCTAAATTTGACAAATCAGCAACTAATTTAAAGTGACGTGTATCACTACTTGTCTCAGTCGTTAAAGCCAGCTGTGTTGTCGCCGTCAAATAGACTTCGGCATCATAGGAATAACCACTGATAAAGTACTTATCACTATCATATTTTATATCCACAGGAACCGACTCAATGGTTTGTGTAAAGGTATTAGATGCACTTGAGCTATTGTTTTTATTTTGCGTATTTCCCGACCATGCCGTGAAAAAGAGTACCACAGCAAAGAAGAGAGCAACTAGCATCTGCCATAAACGATCGTTTTTAAAGAAATTTACGAAACGCTTCATTTTTTACTACCTCCAATCCAACGTTGGAAGAATGACTGACGTGGTTCTTGTTCTTTCAACAAGATAAGACTCAACTCTTGTTCAAATTCTTGAACGGAGAGATCGTGTATGAAATTTCCCTTGTAAGCAATGGAAATCGCACCAGTCTCCTCGGAAACAACAAAGGTAAGCGCATCTGTTTGTTCTGAAAGACCAATAGCGGCTCTGTGACGTGTTCCGAATTCCTTAGAAATTTTATTAGATTCCGAAAGCGGTAGATAAGAACAAGCCGTCGCAACCTTATTATCTCTGATGATAACTGCCCCATCATGAAGCGGTATTAGGGATAAAAATATTAATCAACAGTTCCCCTGTTACAACTGCATCAAGAGGAATTCCTGTCACAATTTGTTCTTGCAGAGTTTGCGTCTGTTCAATAGAGACGAGGGCTCCAATCTTACGAGGGCTCATGTACTTAGCGGCTTTAACAAAAGCTTGAACCAATTTCTCATCGAACTCACTTCTTTATTTTGCAAAAATGCTGAGGCGTACGTCCAAAGGTTTCAAGTGCAGAACGAAGCTCTGGCGCAAAGATTACAACCGCCGCAATGGCTCCATAGTTGATAACCTGATTCATCAAATAAGAAATCGTCGTGAAGCCTATAAAATCAGAAATCAGTTTGACTAAAATAAATAAGACAACCCCTTGAACAAGGGTCATAATTTTTGTCCCTCGTAGGGCCCTAATAAAGCGATAAATTAAAAAAGCAACAATCAATATGTCCAAACTATTGACGATAACTTTCAGCGGACTATCGAAGAGTGACCGCCAAAAATCAATATCAATGGACGAAAGTATTCCCATACATATCACACTTTCTTTTAATTTTTAAACAGTTTCTATTATACCACGAATTCTAACTATTTTGAGACTACAATCACTACTTTTTGTGATAAAATAAATTCATGACTATGAAAACTACCATGGGAATTCTGGCGGGTAAAGCTAGCCATTTCGTCCTTTCAAAATTGGGACGTGGTTCAACCCTGCCTGGAAAAATTGCCCTTAAATTTGACAAAGATATTTTAGACACTTTAGCCAAGAACTACGAGATTGTCGTTGTCACTGGAACCAACGGTAAGACTCTGACAACAGCTTTAACAGTAGGAATTCTTAAAGAAGCTTTTGGTGAGATTGTGACCAACCCTAGTGGAGCCAACATGATCACAGGGATTACTTCTACTTTCCTAACCGCTAAAAGAGCTAAATCAGGTAAGAAAATCGCTGTCTTGGAGATTGACGAAGCCAGCCTACCAAAAATCACAGAGTACATCACCCCAAGTCTATTTGTCTTCACAAATATTTTCCGTGACCAAATGGACCGCTACGGTGAAATCTATACTACTTATCAGATGATTTTAGATGGTGCTGCTAAGGCGCCAGCGGCAACTATTTTGGCTAACGGGGACAGTCCTCTTTTTAATTCTAAAGAGCTAGTCAATCCCGTACGTTTCTATGGTTTTGACACTGAAAAACATGCGCCAGAGCTTACACACTATAATACTGAAGGAATTGTGTGTCCTAAGTGCGAGAACATTCTTCAGTATCACCTTAATACTTACGCTAACTTAGGTGACTATGTGTGCCTTAACTGTGACTTTCACCGTCCAGAATTAGATTATAAGCTAACGCAGCTGACAAAAATCACCAACACCACTTCTGAATTTATCATTGACGGTCAAGATTACAAGATTAATGTCGGTGGTCTCTACAACATCTACAATGCCCTTGCTGCGGTTTCTGTTGCTGAATTCTTCGGTGTGGCTCCTGAAAAATCAAAGCTGGTTTTGATAAGAGCCGTGCTGTCTTTGGACGCCAAGAAACTTTTAAGATTGGTGACAAATCATGTACCCTCGTACTAATTAAGAATCCAGTTGGAGCTAGCCAAGCTCTTGACATGATTAAACTTGCAGATTATCCATTTAGCTTGTCAGTCCTTCTTAATGCCAATTATGCTGATGGTATTGACACCAGCTGGATTTGGGATGCCAACTTTGAAAGCATTCTCGAGATGGATATTCCTGAAATTAATGCTGGTGGTGTCCGTCACTCTGAAATTGCCCGCCGTCTTCGTGTAACCGGCTATCCAGAAGAAAAGATTACGCAAGCAGAAAAACTTGAAGATATTATGGCCTTGATTGAAAAACAAGATTGCGACCATGCCTATATCTTGGCGACCTATACTGCCATGCTTGAATTCCGTGATATTCTTGCCCAACGTCATGCTGTCGGAAAGGAGATGAACTAATGACTTATACTTCACTCAAATCTCCAGAAAATCGTGACTACACCTATGACCTAAATGTCGCCCACCTTTATGGTAATCTGCTCAATACCTACGGTGACAACGGTAATGTCCTTATGATCAAATATGTGGGTGAAAAACTTGGTGCTAAGATGACCTTCGACATCGTTTCAGTTGGTGATGACTTCGACAAGGACCACTACGACATGGTCTTCTTTGGAGGTGGTCAAGACTACGAACAATCTATCGTTGCCAAAGATCTCCCCTCTAAACGTGATGCCATTGGTCAATTCATCCAAGATAATAAAGTAATCCTAGCCATCTGTGGTGGTTTCCAACTTCTTGGACAATATTACATCCAGGCTAACGGTGTCCGTATTGATGGTATCGGCGTCATGGGTCACTACACCCTTAATCAAGAAAATAACCGTTACATTGGTGATATCAAAATCCATAACGAAGAGTTTGATGAAACTTACTATGGTTTTGAAAATCACCAAGGGCGTACCTTCCTTTCTGATGATGAAAAACCACTTGGCAAAGTGGTCTACGGTAATGGTAATAACAAGGAAGATGGTACTGAGGGTGTCCACTATAAAAATGTTTATGGTAGCTACTTCCATGGACCAATTCTTTCTCGTAACGCCAACCTTGCCTACCGTTTGGTTACAACTGCCCTTCGTAACAAATATGGCCAAGACATTGAATTGCCAAGTTACGATGACATTCTCTCAAGTGAGATTGCCGAAGAATACGCAGATACTAAATCAAAGCAGAATTTGAAAATAATTCTATGACATAGCAAAATAGCGAAACCTAAGGGTTTCGCTATTTTCATTCATTTCCAAAGTCGTCTTTTCTTCAATCTGTCTTCAATTTTTCGATTATCAATCCTTAGAATGGCAATCATATCAAACAAGAGCCAAGTTCGTTTAGGATAACAATGTATTTGGGAGACCAAATTGGAAGAACTTCTCCTTATAACGTTGGAGCCCACTAAAAGAGTAAAACGCTGCGCAAAGACATAGACCAAGTTGGCACTTCTCTTCCAAAACTATCTTCTTCAGTACCCACATTCGCGAGTGGAGCCATTCCCATATCAAAATACTGCTTTCCTTCTGCTTGAAGTACTGAAAGTTTCACAAGAGGTAATCCATGATACCTTCAGTGCCTTTTCAAAGTCATAACGCATAAGGTCAATCGTCGCCACCCGTTTGTTTTGGTTGGCATGATGTTGGCAAAGGCTACAATTTCTCCTTCCTCACTCTCAACAATAGCAATCGGTGCCTGCTGCAGATAAGCTTCATCAAAGAAACCAAGAGAGAAACCCTTCTCCTTACGACCGTTAAGCCAAATATCTGAGACAGCCTTCATTTCTTGCATCTGAGTCTCTGAAAATGGAGGATCAAGCAACTTAAACTGGAAACCTGCTTTTTCGACACGATTGGTTGGTTTACGGAACTTCTTACCATGCTTACCATCGACAGAGAATGTCGTCAAATCAACATGGCATTTTCCCCAAATTTCATAAAATCAAAGCCATAATCATGAAGCATCAGGGTAATACTCTCGTCTGCCTCATAAAACAAGGCTTGTAAATTCCAATCTGATAGTGTCTTCAAGAAAGATTCCCAAGCTGCTCGGTAATAGTTTTCATTACCAATTGGATTTCCCATAACCACACACTTATTGCTGGTTTGTGCAAATTGGAAAACTACCTGGTCTTGTCCATCGACACGATACCAAAAGAGGCGTTTATCATGTAAATAAGCCAGGGCACTTTCAGATGCACCTCCATATTTCTCAAGGAGAGCTGTGAAGCGCTCATCATCCATGCTTTGACCGAAAGGCCTGCGGGTGCCAAAATTCTCAAGACCCCCAAACAATAGTTGCAATGATAACAGATGCCAGTAAAATATCAAACCAAATATGATAAAATGTCCAAGAACATCCCGATTCTTAGGTGGCAATAAATGAGACCAAAACCATGCCCCCAAAACAGGAGAACCAGAATCGTAAAGGCTAGAAAAGGAAATCTTTGGTTTTCTTCCCAACTATAAACAAAGTAACGATGATACAACCTCTTTCTGATGATCAACATAAGCACCAAAGAGAGTACAATTAGGAAAGACATGGCCCAAGAAATACCATTGAGATTGACATAAATCAAGGTCAAGACAAAGGTTATTAAGGAAGCAATGAAAGCTCCCTTCACCCGACGTCTGATGAGACGAGCCATGAAAATGAATAGAGTTCCAAATAGGATACTTGGGAATTGCCAAATCAACTGTTCCTGAATAGGATTAAAACGGCTAATAAAGTAGACATTTGCCAAGCGTTCTGGGATTAAGGCTGACAAAATCAAGAAAATCCCTGAAAAACGCAGCAAATACACAAGAAAGCGGTGGAGACTTCCACCAAATACTCGTGAAGAAAGTTTGAAGTATTTCTCGTTGATACTCCCTCCCATGTGTTTGAAAAAGAAGACAACACCTAACAAGAAGGGAATAACGTAGTAAGTTAAACGAAAGAGCAAGAGCAGACTAACCGCAAGAGCATTACTAACCCCCATAGAGGTCAGACCGGTAATCACAATCAAATCGAAACTACCAATCCCACCTGGAATCATTGAGAAGATACCAATAATAACCGCTAGGAAATAAAGAGGAATCAGATTATAAAGAGGAACATGCAAGCCCATTAAATAAGCTACACTTACAAAGCTTCCAAGGGCTGTTCCCCATTCAGCTGTCGAAGCTAAAAGAAGACTTAGCCTCGTTTTCAATGGTACTTGACCAAAATAGGCCAACTTTTCCCGACTGAAATAAAGAAAATAAAGGCAAATAAAGGAAAATCCCCAATAAAAGCAGCCAATACTTTCTTAAATCTGGACTCAGAGGAAGAACCAAAAGACAGCGAATACCAAACCACTTAAAAGGGATAGGCCCGACATAAAGTAAGGCAATAAGCGAGAAAGTGCCTTAACACCCGTCTTTTCCTGCCCATCCTCAGAATAAAAGGAATATCGCAGACCCACATCGACCAAACCAGCAAAACCAGCCAAGTTATTAATGGTATTAACAGCCCAACTTGTTTCTAAGATATAGGATTTGGAATAATCCGTTTCTAGCTCCTTATTCAGTATGATGTCATAAAAGAGCATAGGGGAGACAGCGACTAGTCCAATTATAATCATGAGAATAAGGTGCCAAATAGACAAACCTGGACAGAGCCGATTCTAACGACTCTAATGTAATGGTTCGCTTCAACGGACCAGTTCAATAACGACAAGAACCGTAATTGAGATAAAGAAGATAGATTTAACGGCCGCTTTTAAAGGTTGAAGTCTCTCTAAAAGACGCTTCATGCCACCACCTCTTTTCGACTAATTCTCACAAGCTCACGAATCATTTGATTGAAAATCTTATATTTACGTTGAGCTAGACGATGCCCTTCTCGACGTTGGACATAAAGCTTATGAATTGGAAAGAGTTCCGAAATCTCCCTAGAATGCCTGATACTGATAACATCCCTTTGCCCCATAACTACCCAAACAGGATAGGCAGCCTGATGTAGACGTTCCCTATCTAGTGGCAAGTCATGAAGCATAAGCCCCGTTACCTGAGCCATGATATCCATTTTAGATGAAAATGGTGACAAGGCTTTTAAGCAAAGATATTGTATATAGACCGCAAATCTTGAGCGTCTCGTCAACCCATTAAAGGTCATATTTCCCGCATTAAGCAAGAGCCCTGCAATCCGGTCAGGATAACGACTAGCATAAACCATAGCCAAATTGGCACCGTCACTATGACCGACAAATAAGGCCTTCTTGATATTCAAATATTGCAAAATTTCCTCCAAATCGGCAGCCATCTGTTCAAAGGTCATCTTAACACTCTGACGACTGGACCTGCCGTGATTACGACTATCAATGAAAATTAAACGATAGTCTCGATACAGAATTCCTTGCTTACCAAAGTAATTTCCTGACAAATTATTGCCATGCAAAAAAACAATTGGAAAGCCCTTACCGAGATCACGATAATAGATGATTTGACCATCTTTCACTTTGAATTCCATAATATTACCTACCTTTTCACTAACGCATTCTTATACGATAATTAGTCTTATAAGGCATTGAGGCTGATGAATTGGACTTATCTCATTCCAAAATCATCTAACCCTCTTCACTCCATTATAACATTTCCACTAGGGAAGAGGCAGAATATTTGTGCATTTTCTGCAAAAAGAAAAAGCCTTTTCAGGCTTCTTTAAATATATCTTTTTGAGACTTCCTTAAGTGAGTACGGACGTCAGCGACCTTCTTCGAAGTTCCATGACTAATTTTGAGCCTAAAGTCTCAAAACCGAGTGGCTGGTACTAAAGATTCAGCCACTTTCTCACAACAGGAAGTCTCATCTAGCTTTATTTAATTACTTGAAGAATTTATTTGTATTTATTGCCACGATTGATAAATCACTTAAGGCTAAATTATACTTTTTCTATTAGCAAGTGTTTATCCTCAATACCTAAATATTTTTGCAATACCATAAGAGTCTTCTAAATAGCTAGCTTTATTACTACTTCCGTCATTTACACCTGTAAAAATTGCGCCAGATTTAGGTAAACCATTGTACTTATTGTAGGCATGCATTGAGTAGCTACCACCTTCACCAAAATCAAACGTAAAATCAATTGCTGTATTCATATCTCCTGTATAAGAAGCAGTAGTGACTACAGCATTCTCTTCATTATCATATTTTGTTATCTCAAAAATTTGATGATTTTGAGTATCTAGAATATAAAACTTTTTATAATCATAAAAATCAATCTTATATGCAATATGATTTTATTATAATCATCTATCTTCTGTTTTTCTCTAGCTGCATTTTCTGATGCTGCTATGCTTGATGATACTAGCTTCTTCAGAAGATTCAATTTTTCAATTACCTTTTATTCTGATGTAATGTTATGTATTTAACTCGATTCTTTTTACCATTTTTAAATCAAGTCTAATTTTAGAATCATTCTTATCTTTCAGTTTAAATGACTGAATTTACCATCGTCTTTTGCATCTATACTCTGTTCATCTGAAGATGATATTTGTGTTCCCTTTTCTGTAATACCATTAACCTCAACATTGCCATTTTCATCAGCCGTAAACTCTATCGAGTTCCAATTTTAGAATTTTCTGATCTCTATTTGAATATGTATGATAAGTTATAGTAACTTTGTCATTCTTTGAAAAAGATGCTCCCTTTAAAATTGTAGTCTTTCCTACTTGAACTTCTTCTACTTCTCCATCGAAATGTACAAACCAAAAATAAGATCTTCATCTTTCTTGACTACAACATCTGTAAATCCTGCTTTAAAAATCGTCACTAAATCATCATAATACCTTCATCTAAGTTTTAGAAGATATAGAGTCTTTACTTCATTTCAACTTTCGAATCTGCATTAACATGCGCCACTGCTATCGAAAATTATAAGTAATGATAGAAAAGTCATACTACGTAATTTCATTATATTAAACTCCAAATTAATTTGATATCATCAGTATATTTTAAAAGAAATAAAGTGTCAACGTATTTTAATTTTTATTCAATTTTAATATTTTGGTTATTTAAGGACTCTTTATTATTTGAGTAAAGTATGTATCAAATAATAAATTAGAGTTTGACAAAAGAAAAGCCTTTCAGGCTTCTCCTCTTATTGTTCGAAAGTTTGCTGAGCGATGAGCTTATTATAGTTTTCTTCATCTTCTTGGTTATCACGGACAACCTTAGATACTGTAAATGAAGATGAAATCAAACCAACATCCCATGAGGTAGTAACCCCAACCATCAAGGCTCTTAAGGGTATAGAGGCCTACCAACATCAAGATTACGAAGAAGGCAAATGATCCCCATGCCATCATGTTGAAAGATGCTGTGTTACGATACACTTTTCTTTACTTTGTTCATAAAGTTAGTCTCCTTATATACTAAGACTATTATAACAACAATGTAAGCCTTTCACAGCTCAAAACATGAAAGGTTCTCATCATCCCTTAACCTTCCAATTGTTCTGATAGGCCTCCACTCTTCCATCAGAGCTTCTTGATTGACTGACAGTCATCGCTCTTTCTGTAAGTCGACACCGCCACGTCATTTGTTTCAAGCATGGCAGCGAGATTTCCTCCAATCGTTCTTCAATCGTCTCGCTCATTTCAATTTGCTCAATGTCGGCTTAATTTACGTATCTCTTTTGATTGGCTTTTGAGCTTGATAATCACTAGCACCCGCTGAAGCTCTTGGACTTCCTCTGATACTTGATTTTCTCTGCTTCAAGACGTGCTAACTCTTCAAGCTCCGCCTTCTTCTTAAGGTAGTAATCATAATCCAAGATAAGTGGTTGCCCAATCCTCAGAAATTTCATCACTTTGGTTGCCACGGTTGATAAAGTAACGGTCATGGCTGACAAAGAAGCGTTCCATCAAGTCAATGAGAGCATTTTCCAAGACTTCCTTACTATCAATGTCAAGTGGTTGGTCGGCTCATCTAGGATGAGAAAGCTGTTGTTTTCCATTGACAATTTGGCTAGAGTAAGCGAGCTTTCTCACCACCAGAAAGCATGGAAACAGACTTTGACATCATCACCTGAGAGAGAAGGCCCCCAGACGGTTACGAATCTCAACTTCAGGAGTGTCGCAAAATCATTCCACAACTCATCAAGGACTGTGTTCGACGATGTCAAGGCAGATTGGGTTTGATCATAATACCCACTTCAACATTAGCACCATAGGTTGACGTTCCCTTGATAAGGCAATTTACCCACTACCGACTTGATAAAGGTTGTTTCTCCCGATACCATTTGGACCAACGATGGCAATGGCATCCATCTTCTTAACATCCAGGAAATAGGCTCTGAGAACCTCGTCGTCATAACCAATAGCAGCATCCCTAACTGTCAAGACCACATTCCCAGAGACCTTATCCGCATGGAAAGTCATATTAGCTGACTTCTGGCTTTCTGTTGGCTTATCCAGACGTTCCATTTTCTCTAGCTGTTTACGACGAGCTTGAGCACGCTTAGTTGTGAAGCACGGACAATATTACGATTAACAAAGTCCTCAACTTAGCAATTTCTTGTTGTTTTTCAAAGTTCTTTGCTTCAGTGGCCAACTTTTCAGCCTTAAGGTCCATGAATTTTGAATAGTTTCCGACATAACGATCAAACTATGTTTGGTCAAATCCAGGGTTACTGTCGCCACCTTATCCAAAAAATAACGGTCGTGACCGACAATGATTAGAGCTCCTGATAATTGACCAGGTAATTCTCCAACCAGGCAATGGTTTCGATATCCAAGTGGTTAGTCGGTTCATCCAGTACCAAGAGTTCAGGCTTCTCAAGCAGCATTTTCGCCAAAGCTACGTGTTTTGCCTCCAGAAAGATCTGAAATGGGTATTTCCATTAACTCATCAAATTTAAAACCATTGAGAATAGCTCTGATATCAGATTCATAGGTAAAACCACCACGCTGTCTGAAATCCTCGGAAAGGCGATCGTAGTCAGTCATTAACTTGTCCAAGTCTGCCCCAGTCAAGTCAGCCATCTTCATTTCCATGTCACGCAAACGGTTTTCATCTGCACGTAGATCTGCAAAGACATTCAACATTTCCGCATAGATGGTATTACTAGACTCAAAGCGGCTATCCTGAGCCAAGTAAGACAGGTTCAAATCACGTTTGGTATTGATTTCACCACTTGTCGGTGCTTCCTCTCCAACCAAGATTTTCAATAAGGTTGATTTTCCAGCACCGTTACGTCCAACCAGGGCAATACGATCACGTTCATCCACCTGAATATTAATATTATCAAAGAGCACATCTCCTGAGAAAGAGCGCTCAATCTTGTTTCCTTGTAAAATAATCATAACGTTTCAATTATACCAAAAAAGCCAAGCTCCTGCTTAGGCTTTCTGACTTTCTTTCAAAATGCTTGCTACCTTAGTGTTAATCAGATCGATAGCAACAGTATTTGTGACACCTTCAGGAATCACCACATCTGCGTAGCGTTTCGTAGGTTCGATAAACTGGTGGTACATAGGTTTAACCACACTAATATATTGCTCAATGATACTATCCAAGCTACGACCACGCTCTTCCATATCACGTTTGATACGACGAATAATACGAATGTCATCATCAGTATCTACAAAAAGCTTGATATCCATCAAATCTCGCAAACGTTTATCCTCAAGTACCAAAATCCCTTCAACAATGAAGACATCCTGTGGTTCCTGACGATAAGTCTTTTCACTGCGTGTGTGTTGGGTGTAGTCATAAATCGGAATATCCACTGGACGCCCAGCAATCAGCTCATTGATATGTTCAATCATGAGATCTGTATCAAAGGCAAAGGGATGGTCATAGTTAGTTGACACACGCTCCTCAAAAGTCAAATGAGACTGATCCTTATAGTACGAGTCATGTTCAATCATAGCAATTTTCTCATCTGGAAAATTTGATAGAATGGCACGAGAAACACTGGTCTTACCACCACCAGAGCCACCCGTAACCCCAATAATAATCGGTTTTTTAGGCATGGTAAATTCCTATCTAATATAGTCTTTCTTATCTATTCTACACTAAATCATGATATAATAAAAGCAAATCCATATAGAAAATGAGACTTTTATGTTTAAAAACTTTCCTGAGCAATGGCAAGACCTCCTTAAAGAAAAAGAAATCACTACAGAGACTGCCATTCAAAAAGAACTCTTTGCACCAATCACGAAGGAGACAATGTTTTGGGTATCAGCCCAACTGGAACAGGTAAGACTCTGGCCTACCTCCTCCCATTCTCCTTTCTCTAAAGCCAAAAAAGCTCAGCAATTGCTTATCCTAGCACCCAATTCTGAGCTTGCTGGACAGATTTTTGGTGTGACCATACAATGGGCTGAGCCACTAGGACTTACTGCACAGCTCTTCCTTTCTGGCTCTAGTCAAAAGCGACAAATTGAACGCCTGAAGAAAGGACCAGAAATTCTCGTCGGAACCCCTGGCCGTGTCTTTGAGCTAATTAAACTCAAAAAA
This sequence comes from Streptococcus sp., assembly GCA_046975465.1. Classification (GTDB taxonomy): domain Bacteria; phylum Bacillota; class Bacilli; order Lactobacillales; family Streptococcaceae; genus Streptococcus. The sequence continues at coordinate 14,618 of JBKWCO010000014.1, forward strand.
ATCAAGATGATGAACGTCAATACTATCGTCCTTGATGAATTTGATGAGCTTCTCAGTGATAGCCAATACCACTTTGTGACAAAAATTAGCCACCATGTCCCTCGTGACCATCAAATGATCTATATTTCAGCAACCAACAAAATTGACGATCAAGTTCTTGTCGAA
>JBKWCO010000015.1:0-14729 GCA_046975465.1 Streptococcus sp.
GAAATAAAAAAGCCCAGTGGGTGCTGAGCTCTTAGGAGATTTATGAAAAAGAAAAGTTTTTTAGGATAGTATTAGTATAACTTGGAGAGCTTAAAGGAAACTTAAGGAATCTAAAAAACATCCAATTTCTTGGATGCTTTGTAAATTCTTAGTGACGGAAGTGACGAACGCCTGTAAAGATCATTGTCAAACCATGTTTATCAGCCGCTTCGATTGACTCTTGGTCACGTACTGATCCACCCGGTTGGATGATTGCTTTAATACCTGCTTTAGCGATTTCTTCCACGTTATCTGCAAATGGGAAGAAGGCATCTGAAGCAAGAACAGCACCATCAAGACGGTCTTTAGCTTGGTCAATGGCGATACGGACTGAAGCCACACGGTTAGTTTGACCTGGGCCAACACCAAGTGTCATGTGGTCATTAGTCACGATGATCCCATTTGATTTGACGTACTTGATAGCTTTCCAAGCAAACTCAAGAGCTGTCGCTTCTGTTTCAGTTGGTTGGCGTTTCGTCACCACTTGCCAGTCAGCTGGGCTTTCTTTGACGACGTCTTGGTTTTGAACGAGGAGACCACCAACAACACCAGTGTATTCTGCTTCCACTTCGCTAGCATCTTGAGCATCAAATGGCAACTCAAGGATACGCAAGTTTTTCTTCTTAGTTGTCAAGATTTCAAGCGCTTCATCTGTGTAGCTTGGTGCAATGATGATTTCAAGGAAGACACCGTGCATTTTCTTAGCTGTCGCAGCGTCAACTTCACGGTTGAGAACGACGATCCCACCGAAGATTGATACTGGGTCAGACTCATAAGCGTAGTCCCAAGCTGTTTCGATGTCGTCAGCTTGACCGATACCACATGGGTTCATGTGTTTGAGAGCCACAACGGTTGGACGATCTTTGAAGTCACGGATGATCCGGATAGCAGCATCAGCGTCACGGATATTGTTAAATGACAATTCTTTACCGTTAAGCTGTTTAGCTGAAGCAATTGAGTAAGCCGTTGGCAAACCTTTTTGGTAGAAGTCTGCGTCTTGTTGAGGGTTTTCACCGTAACGCATTGGTTGCTTAAGGTCATAAGTCAAAGTGAGTTTTTCAGGTTTTTTTCACCCACTTGAGCTGTGAAGTATTCCGCAATCAAAGCATCGTATGAAGCTGTGTGACGGTATACTTTCGCTGCCAAACGTTGGCGAGTTTCGTAGCTTGTTTCGCCGTTCGCTGACAATTCGTCAAGAACAACAGCATAGTCAGCAGGGTCTACCACAACTGTTACGCTAGCGTGGTTTTTAGCTGCTGAACGAAGCATTGATGGCCCACCGATATCGATGTTTTCAACCGCATCAGCGTAAGTCACGTCTGGTTTGAGGATAGTTTCCTTGAATGGGTAAAGGTTTACCACAACAAGGTCGATAAGTTCGATATTATTGTCCTTGGCCGCTTGAAGGTGGCTATCGAGGTCACGACGAGCGAGGAGACCACCGTGGATATTTGGGTGGAGAGTCTTCACACGACCGTCCATCATTTCTGGGAAACCAGTCACATCGTCGATGGCGATAGTGTCTACCCCAGCATTGTCAAGGACAACTTTAGTACCACCTGTTGAGATGATGTCCCAACCGAGTTTTTTGAGTTCTTGGGCAAATTCAACAATGCCCGCTTTGTCTGAGACTGAAATAAGTGCTCGTTTAGTCATTTTCTTTCTTTTCCTTTTTTTAAAAAAGTTCTCAGCTCTAGGGCTTCCTCATTTTCTCGCTACTCCCAAACTATCCAAGACTTCTGGATAGAGCTTGTACTCTGTTTCGTGGATGCGAGTTTCGAAAGTATCAAGGGTATCACCTTCAAGGCGTGGCACACGGACTTGTTTGATGACCTTACCGGTATCAACGCCAGAATCCACCCAGTGAATAGTCACACCAGACTGGTCAACACCTGCATTCCAAGCATCCTCAATACCATGAGCACCTGGGAATTCAGGAAGATAAGCCGGGTGAATATTGATGATACGGCCCTCATAAGCTGCCAGCAAGGTTGGACCGACGATTTTCATATAACCAGCCAAACAAACCAAATCAATCTGGTGCTCTTCCAAGAGTTTGACGATAGCTTCTTCATAAGCTGCTTTATTGTCAAATTCCTTGAGTTCAAAGGCATGGCTAGCCACACCAAGATTTTGGGCACGTTCTAAGACATAGGCATCACGGTGATCTGAAAAAACAAAGTCTACCGGAAATTGTTCCGCAATCACCTGAAAGTTTGAGCCGTTGCCAGAGGCAAAAACAGCAATCTTCATATTCGATACAAAGGGACGTTTCGGCTAGCCGAACAGTTTCGTAGAAAAATAGGAAATCATTGCTGGGTGCTTGCACACAAAATGATTTCTCTTTTTCCTAGAAAATGAGTCCCGTGTTCAGTTAGCTTACTAACCAAACACTCCTTTCTACAATTTCTCCGTACAAAATGGTGATAGCACCATTATTTTATCACCACACTTGCGCCATCTTTCTTCACAATACGACCAATTTCATAAACAGGTTCGTCAAGAAGTTCTTTGACACGTTCAACATTTTCTGGTTTAACCGCAAGCATGAGACCAATACCCATGTTGAAGATTTCAAACATTTCTTCATGTTTGATTTCACCATATTTTTCAAGGGCTTTAAAAATTGGAAGAACTGGGACTTTACTTTCGTCAATTTCAGCAGCCAAGTCATCTGAGAACATACGTGGTACATTTTCGATGAAACCACCACCTGTGATGTGGGCAATACCGTTAACCAATTCTTCTTTTATGAGTGGCAAAGCTGCTTTGACGTAGATACGAGTTGGTTCAAGAAGAACGTCTTTAAGTTTTTTGCCTTCAAGTTCTGGAAGAACTTCTTCACCTGTGTAATCAGCAAAGACACGACGCACGAGTGAGTAACCGTTGGAGTGGATACCACTTGAAGCAAGTCCAAGAAGCACATCACCTTCAGCTACTTTTGAGCCGTCGATGATTTGAGATTTTTCTGCGATACCTACCGCGAAACCTGCCAAATCATAGTCGTCTTCACCATACATACCAGGCATTTCAGCAGTTTCACCACCAATAAGGGCTGCACCTGCTTGCACACAACCTTCAGCAACACCAACAACGACCTGCTCCAATTTAGCTGGTTCATTTTTACCAGTTGCTACGTAGTCAAGGAAGTAAAGGGGCTCAGCACCTGCGGCGATGATATCGTTAACACACATAGCAACACAGTCTTGACCGATAGTATCGTGTTTGTCGTACTTAATAGCAAGCATGAGTTTAGTACCGACACCATCTGTACCTGAAATCAAAACGGGCTCTTTGACACCTGTTTTTGAAAGGTCGAACATACCACCGAAGCCACCGAGAGCTCCCATGACACCTGCACGCTCTGTACGAGCAACGTGTTTTTTGATACGTTCAACAACTTCATAACCTGCTTCAACGTCCACACCCGATTGGGCATACGCATTTTTATTTGTCATTTGTTTATTCCTTTTCTTTTTTCGAGAAAGATTGCGACGTATTTTTAGATAAACTACCTTTTTATCTAAAAATACTAGTCAGGTCCCTAGCTTTGGCCCCTTAGGGAAAAGCGTCTACTGACAAATGCTTTAGCTTTTAGTCAGTAGTGAGACGTGTCGCGTAAGCATTTTTAGACATAATTTTTTCCTCTTTTTTCTTCTGCACTGCTCTTAATAGAAAGAAGTGTGTTCTTTCAAACTTTCCAAATAGCGTTCTTCGTAGTCATACAATGGTGTTGGATATTTACCATCAAAGTAAGCCACACAAAGGCCACCGTTTGGTGCATCTGTGTCAATTCCAATAGAATCAATCAATCCATCAATAGACAAGTAAGTCAAGCTATCCGCTCCAATGATTTCGCGTGTTTCCTCAACTGTATGATTGGCCGCAATCAATTCCTTACGTGTTTGAATATCGATACCGTAGAAACATGGGTAGGCAAGGGCTGGGCTACCGATTGCTACGTGGACCTCTGTTGCTCCTGCTTCTTTTAGCAAATTAACGATACGACGTGATGTTGTCCCACGTACAATAGAGTCGTCAATCATAACCACACGTTTTCCTTTAACAACACCTGATACGGCAGAGAGCTTCATACGAACCCCTTGCTCACGCAATTCTTGTGTTGGTTGGATAAAGGTACGTTGGGTGTATTGGTTTTTAATCAAGCCCATTTCATTTGGCAAGCCTGATTCTTCCGCAAATCCCATGGCTGCGCTAAGTGATGAATTAGGCACACCAACGACAATATCTGCTTCATGTTTGAACTCACGTGCCAATTGAGCACCCATACGTTTACGAGCTGTATGGACATTGACCCCTTGGATATTTGAATCAGGACGGGCAAAGTAGATATACTCCATCGAACAAACAGCCAATTGCGTATCCGTTGTATAGGTATCGTAAGTGATGCCATTATCATCGATGATAACAACCTCACCTGGATTTACATCGCGAATCCACTCTGCTCCAACCACTTCAAAGGCACAGGTTTCAGATGAAACCACAATAGCTCCATTGGCCATCTTACCAATAGAAAGGGGACGGAAACCATTTGGATCCAAGGCTGCAATAAGCTTGTCCTCAAGCATGAGGAGGTAAGCAAATCCACCTTTAACAGTGTTCAAGGCTTCTTTCACCTTGCCCATAAAGGATGGGTTGTGGCTACGACGAATCAAGTGAGCCAAAATTTCTGAGTCAGATGTTGAGTTAAAGATTGCCCCATTTTTTTCCAACTCACGTCTAAGTGACTCTGCATTGGTCAAGTTCCCGTTGTGAGCAAGTCCAAACTGATTGTCAGAAACTTAAACAAGAAAGGTTGAATATTATCTACAGAAGCTTCACCAGCAGTCGCATAACGAACATGACCGATAGCAGCCGTTCCAGTTAGCTTGTCCAAGTTGGCTGGATCACGGAAAACTTCTGAGAGAAGCCCCATATCACGATGACGCTTCAATTGACCCGCATCATTTGAGAGAATTCCTGCTCCCTCTTGACCACGGTGTTGGAGACTGTGAAGTCCGAAATAAGTTAATTTGGCAGCATCCGGGTGACCCCAGATACCAAAAACACCACATTCTTCATTAAGAGATTTAACTTCGTATGTCATTTTTTATACCTTTTATTTTTGATATTTTCCTAATGTTATGCAAACGAAAAACTGTTCCTAGCCTCTCATTTCACTAATGTGAACTCAAGTTTTCAAGCTCTTTAGAACTACTGCTACATTGAAAAATATCATTACTGAGTGCACTTGGCACTCTATTATTTTCCAGTAAAGTATTTAACCGCTGATGCAAAGAGATGTTGGTCTTTATTTCCTGGAATATTTTGGAAGAGACCATCTTCGAAACGTTCTGAGTGACCCATCTTACCAATAATTTGACCGTTCTTACTTGTGATACCTTCGATAGCATTTACAGATCCGTTAGGATTGTATTTTGAATCCATGCTTGGTTTACCTTTGAAGTCAACATATTGGGTAAAGATTTGACCATTGTCACGAAGCTCTGCAAATTCCTCAGCTGTCACGACAAATTTACCTTCACCGTGTGATACTGGGATGGCATGGATGTCACCAACTTCTACTCCGGCAAGCCATGGTGAGTTAGTGTTGGCAATACGTGTTTCCACCATCTTAGCCACGTGTTGGTTGGCATCATTGTAGAAGAGGGTTGGACTCGTGCTGCTTGCATCTTCAAAGTTACCGTATGGAAGAAGACCTGATTTAACAAGGGCTTGGAATCCGTTACAGATACCAATAATCAAACCACCACGTTCGATGAAGCTATCAATGGCTGCACGTACTTTTTCATTAAGCAAGATGTTAACGATAAATTTAGCTGATCCATCTGGTTCATCCGCTGCTGAGAAACCACCTGCAAAGAAGATAATGTTAGCTTTTTCGATATTGTCAACCATAGTGTCAACAGACTTGACAATAGCCTCTTCATTAAGTGTGACAAATGGCACTAAGTTGACTTTTGCACCTTCTTTTTCAAAGGCCTTAGCTGAATCGTACTCAGAGTTGGTACCTGGGAATACTGGGATGTAAACCACTGGTGTTTCAACTGTTTCTTTAGCTTTGATCACAGCATCTGATGCTACAGCAGGTACTTCTTCCAACTCAGTTGCCTGTGCAAATTCCGTTGGGTAAACCTCTTCCAATTTACCTTGGAAGGCACTGTCAAGCTTGTGTCCATCAAGCGTTACACCATTGACAGTAAGTGTAAAGTCAGCTGCTGTTTGTCCAATCTTGGCAACACCTGAAATCTCTTCCGGAGATGTAAAGACGAATCCACCCAATTGAGCTGTCAAGGCAGTCTCAAGATTTTCAAGGGTTACAGTGGCACCAATATGGTTACCAAATGTTGCAAGGGCAAGAGCTTCAACCACACCACCATATTTGACAGCTGATGCAGATGTGACTTTATGATTAGAGTGGATGGCTTCAAATTGAGTAAAGTTAGACTTGATAAGATTGAAGTCAATTTCTTGTGCCAAAGCTTGACCTGGAATGTAATAGATGTTTTCACCAGCAGCTTTAAACTCCGGAGAAAGAACCTTACGGCTATCTGCTGTTGTCACACCAAAGGCAACCAAGGTTGGTGGTACTGTCAATTCTTCAAAAGTACCAGACATAGAGTCTTTACCACCGATAGATGGCAAACCAAGTTGAATCTGAGCTTCGATTGATCCAAGAAGAGCTGATACTGGTTGACCAAAACGGTCTGCTTGTTTATCCATACGCTCGAAGTATTCTTGATAAGAGAAACGAGCCTTAGACCAGTTTGCACCAGCAGCAACCAAACGGGCTGTTGCTTCGATGACCGCATAAGCAGCACCATGATATGGAGACCATTCTGCTACATAAGGGTTGAAGCCTTGCGCCATGACAGAGGCAGTTGTTGTCACGCCATGTTGGACTGGCAATTTCTGTACAGAAGCTTCCGTTGGTGTGATTTGGTATCGACCACCAAGTGGGTGATTGACTGTTGAACGACCAACCGAGCTATCAAACATAGTTTGTAAACCTTTTTGACTTGCATGGTTAAGGTCAGCCAAGACTTCAAGAGTATCAGCTTCAAGGGTTTCAGCAGATGTTTGACGTTCTTCTGGAAGCTTGACATCCTTGTCAACCACCTTAGCATCTACAACCACACGTACACCGTTTGTATCAAGGAAACGACGTTCCAAATCAACGATTGTTTCACCATTCCAGTGCATGACAAGATTTGGTTTTTCAGTTACTGTCGCAACGACAACAGCATCAATATTTTCTTTATTACATTCAGCAACGAAGGCATCTACATCTTCTGGACGAACCACTACAGCCATACGTTCCTGAGATTCCGAGATGGCAATTTCCGTACCGTTCAAGCCTTGGTATTTCAATGGCACTTTGTCTAGATCAATTTCAAGACCATCTGCCAATTCACCGATAGCCACACAGACACCACCAGCACCAAAGTCATTTGATTTCTTGATCAGACGTGTCACATCCCCATTACGGAAAAGACGTTGAATCTTACGTTCTTCGATGGCATTCCCTTTTTGAACCTCAGCACCAGCTGTTTCAACAGATTCAACCGTTTGAACTTTAGAAGAACCTGTCGCACCACCGACACCGTCACGTCCAGTCTTACCACCAAGCAAGATAATCACATCACCTGCTTCAGGTTTTTCACGGACAACATTTTCTTTAGGAGCCGCACCGACAACTGCACCTAGCTCCATACGCTTAGCAACGAAACCTGGGTGGAAGTATTCACGAACATAAGTTGTTGCCAAACCAATTTGGTTACCGTATGAAGAATAACCGTGTGCCGCTGTTTTAGAAATCACTTGTTGTGGCAATTTACCAGCACGAGTTTCAGCAATTGGTGTTGTAATATCACCAGCACCTGAGATACGCATGGCTTGGTAAACGTATGAACGACCTGACAATGGGTCACGAATGGCACCACCGATACAAGTAGCCGCTCCACCAAATGGTTCGATTTCAGTTGGGTGGTTGTGAGTTTCGTTCTTGAACATGAGAAGCCATGGTTCTTTCACACCATTGACATCCACTTCAATTTCAACTGAGCAGGCATTGATTTCATCAGATACTTCCATGTCATCCAAACGACCATTGGCACGCTCATAACGTCCAAAAATAGTCGCCATATCCATCAAGGTTTGAGGTTTTTCTGTACGTCCCAACTCATCACGCATGGCAATATACTTGTCATAAGTCGCTTGCAATTGTTTTTCAAATTTAGAAGCTGAGAAGTCGATGTTTTTCAACTCAGTCTCGAAAGTTGTATGACGGCAGTGGTCAGACCAGTAGGTATCCAAAACCTTCAACTCAGTCTCAGTTGGCACACGTCCAATAGACTTGAAGTAATCTTGAATGAAGAGAAGGTCATCCACTTCCATTGCCAATCCTTGCTCTGCCTTATACTTAGCAAAATCTTCTGCCGTATAAGTTTCAAAGAAATCCAAACTTGGAATGGTCTTGTCAGACTCAGAGAAATCCTGTTTAGCAATGCCAACAGTGATATCTTTGAAACGAGAATCCACTGGGTTCAAAAGGTAGTTTTTGACAGCTTCCAACTCATTCGCATCAATATCCTTGTTAACCAAGTAAAGTTGCGCTGTGTTCACTGTGACATCATTTGAACTACCAAGCAAAAGCAAAGCTTCTTGCGAAGATGCTGCACGTTGGTCAAATTGACCAGGCAAACTTTCGATAGCAAAGAAAGCATACTTCTCAAGATCAGCCTTAACCGCAGCCTCGTCCAAAACAGTATCAGTCACTTGCTCAGAGAAGATGTGTTTTTCTGCACGCGCAAACAAATCCTCTGCCAAATTAAAGACATCGTAAACTTGTACAATACGAAGGTCCTTCAAGGTTTTCAACTGAAGATTATGCTGTAATTCCTTTACTAAAGAGTGAGATTTCACACGAAAATCAGCTTTTTCTCAACGAAAATACGTTTATCCATTTTATTTCCTTTATTTATTTCTACTTAAAACTGCATTGAGAGGAATTCAAAAAATTACTTCAAGCCTTGTAATTTTTCCAATACAACTTCATAAACATCTGTCAAGCTACCGAGATCACGACGGAAAACATCCTTATCCATGTGGTGACCTTTAGCATCCCAAAGACGGCAGTTATCTGGTGAAAATTCATCTGCCAAGATAATCTTGCCGTCCTTATCAAAGCCAAACTCCAATTTGAAGTCGATCAAGCGAAGACCAATTTGTGCAAACCAATCTTTTAGTAATTCATTGATACGACGCGTTTCTTCCTTGATATAAGCAATTTGTTCATCATTGGCAATATCCAAGAACTTCACATGCTCATCATTGATGAATGGGTCATCCAAATCATCGTTCTTGTAGTAAAATTCAACGATTGGAGTTTTTAAGTCCAAACCTTCTTCAACGCCAAAACGTTTAGAGAAAGAACCCGCAGTCACATTACGAAGAACAACCTCCAAAGGAATGATAGTAACTTTCTTGTTAAGTTGTTCGGTATCAGAAATACGTTCGATAAAGTGAGTAGCTACACCCGCAGCATTCAATTTTTCAAAAATAAGAGACGAAATCTGATTATTTAGCACACCTTTTCCTTTAATAGTCTCCTTACGAGCACCATTAAGCATGGTTGCCTGGTCCTTATAGACCGACTTAATCACATTTTCGTCTTCTGTACTATAAATATCTTTAGCTTTCCCAGTATAAATCAGTTGGTTTGACATGGAATTGTTCGCCTTTCAAGTTTATTCGTCTTAATTATACCACACCAGAATCCAAAAACCAACATATAGCAAACTTTATTACTTGAGCAAAAAAATAACGTTCGTGTTTTAGTCCTTTTTTAGAGTTTCTTAATAAATAATGTATAGAAAAAAAGAGTGTGACAGAACTAAATCCATATAACATTTAGTTTCTTGCCTCACTCCAACAAAATAACAATCGTATAGTACACAACTATTATATTATTACGTCTAGCTTTCTTATTCTTTATTCAATTTCTCAGACAAATAGTCCAACAAATCAGCTACCTTAACCATATGGTCAATAGTATCATCGGAAATCTCAAGGTCGAACTCGTCCTCCAAATTAATAATGAATTCCATAAGCTCTATTGAATCCACACCCAAGTCATCTAATTTGGTAGCTTCGGTTAAAACAATGTCCTCTTTACCCATCTGCTCTTGAATTACGAGCTGCATTTTCTGAAGAATTTCTACTCTACTCATCAGTTAGCCTCCTCTTTCGGACTAAAGGCTTCAACTAGCTGCTCAACAACCTTAGTATCAAGCATCGTACGAACCTGCTTAATGGTGTAGTAAACCGCCTTAGCATCACTAGATCCATGACATTTTACTACAGGAGCTTTAAGACCAAAGAGAACTGCACCTCCAGCGCTAGAGTAATCCATAGTCTCTTTCATCCCTTTTAGGCTGTCTTTCAATAGGAAGGCACCTAACTTAGCTTTAAGACCACCATTCATGATAGCTGACTTAAGAGTCTTCATGGCACCAAGTCCCGTTCCCTCAATTGCCTTAAGAACTGCATTTCCTGTGAAACCATCAGCAACTACCACGTCAGCAGCTCCTGACATGATTTCGCGCGCCTCAACATTACCAACAAAGTTAATACTGGGCTCCTGAGACAAGAGTTCGAAAGCCTCCTTACGAAGACTATCCCCCTTTGTTTCCTCAGTCCCATTATTAAGGAGACCTACACGAGGATTGGCAATTCCACGCACATTTTTAGCATAAAAAGATCCTAAAATAGCATATTGATGCAAATGACTAGCTGTATTTTCCGCATTAGCACCCAAATCAAGCATATCAAAGGGTTGACCAGTAAAACTTGGCATTGTTGACATAAGACCTGGACGCTCAACTCCCTTAATACGTCCAACCACGAAGAGACCTGCAGCCAGAAGGGCACCTGTATTTCCCGCAGAAATCACGGCACTTGCTTTTTTCTCCTTAACAGCCTGTGCACCTAAGACCATTGAAGCTTTTTTCTTCTTGCGAATGGCTTTAGCTGGCTCATCATCCGAATTTATCTTTTCATCAGTATGCACAATGCTCACACGTTCATTCGCTGTCAAATAGGTCTTAATTTTAGATTCATCACCATAAAGCTGGATTTCAATATCTTTGAAATCTGCTATAGCTTGGTTGACTCCCTCTACAATTGCTTGTGGCGCATTATCGCCACCCATAGCATCTACTGCAATTACATGCATAGCATTCTCCCTCTTGTCCTCTGCCATAAAACATAAACTCAGATTTCTATCAATAAAATATTATGTAACTAAAATAGACTAGTTCACTGTTTCTAGCAGAGTCTTTCAGCTTATTATCTTCTTATTATAGCACGAACTGACTTGCATTTTAACCCCTGAGCCTGAAAACCTTTGATTCACTGTTTCACGTGAAACAAAAAGAAGAAATGCCTAATCAGCACTATCTTCCTTATCCATGATATGAGCCCATGAATTTAGATTATCAATAAACTTCTTACTTTTAAGATGTATCCCAACATAATTATCATAGAGCTCATCAATAAATTGTCGCAACTTTCGTTTCATGTCATCCTTCACAGATATGCTTCTCAATTCTTTAAACGAAAGTCCCTGAAAGCGATCTAAAAGATAAGGCACATTAGGGTCTAAGTGACTACGCCTTTCATCCTCTGCGTAATGATTTGGACAAAGCAAACCTGAGTACTTATATGAAAATCAAAAGGAAGCCCTACACGATGGCAAAAGACACACTCGTGAAAATTCAATCGTACACCGAAACGGTCTAAAACCTGAATCTCAAAGATATTAGTCAAGATTTCATAATCCAAGCCTTCTTCCATTAATTCAAGCGTCTTCTCCAAGAATGCAAATAATTGTGCATCTGCCACACCGTCAGCAATAGCAGCATCCGTCAGAGCAGCTAAATAAGTCGCATAAGACAGCTTGAAAATATCGCTTGTAATTTCCTTGAAGGACTCTGCATGGCTATAATCCTCTATGAAAGATAAGCCCTCATCATTTACAGTCATCATGAACTCAGCGATGGTTAAAGGTTGAATCACAGCACTTAATTTACCTGACCCACCACCTCTAACAAAAAACATCCGTTTCCCAGCTTGCTCGGTAAAAATCTTAACTAGCTTATCATTCTCACGATAATTACGATTGAAGAGGACAAGCCCTCTACTCTCAAGCTTCTGCATGTTCTTCCATAAACTCTTTCAAACGAGTCATAGCTGTTTCAATAGTATCCATGCTAGCTGCATATGACAAGCGAACATAGCCTTCACCATACTTCCCAAAGGCAACACCAGGGATAATCGCAATAGCCTTTTCACGTGCAAAGTCTTGGCAGAACTTAAAGGAATCTTGAGTATAGCCTTCTGGAATCTTAGCAAAGATGTAGAAAGCACCATCAGGTTTAATAATCTTGAAACCAAGTTCAGACATTTTTTCAAGAATATAATCACGACGTTTCAAATACTCAACTTTCATTGGTTGTGCATCATCCTTACCAGCAGATAAGGCTTCAATAGCTGCAAATTGTGCCATAGTAGCTGCAGCCGTCACCAAATACTGGTGACTCTTAATCAACTGAGCCGTCAAAATTGCTGGTGCAAAAATCAAACCAATACGCCAGCCTGTCATCGCATGAGACTTAGACAAGCCGTTGATCAAAATCGTTTGTTCCGGTAAATATTCCGCAATAGAGACATGATGATCCACATAAGTTAGCTCAGAGTAGACTTCATCACTAACAACAAAAATATCGTATTTTTTCAGAACTTCAGCCAAATCTTTAATCTGTTGACGTGAGTAAGTCACACCTGTTGGATTAGTTGGGTAGTTAAGCAAAACTGCTTTAAGTTTATCTCCCTGCTCCAAAATTGCCTTTTCTAACATCTCCGGAGTCAAAACAAAATCATTAGCTGTTGTATCAATTTCAACAATTTCAGCACCAACTAGATTTGCAATCGGTTCATATCCAGGATAGGCTGGTGCAGGTAAAAGAATCGTATCTCCTGGCTCCAAAATAGCCGTCAAAGTTGCAGAAAGGGCTTCTGTAGCTCCAATAGTCACCAATATTTCATTATCTGGGTTATAAGTAAGATTATATTTTTCCTTAACAAAATCTGCCGCAGCTTGACGCAAAGCAGGAAGTCCTGACATACCTGTATAGTGAGACTGGTTAGCATCGATAGCAGCTTTAGCTGCTTCTTTCACATGATCTGGAGTCGTAAAATCAGGTTCACCAAGTGTCAACTTTTTGATACCTGGTACATCTGAAATTGATTGGTCAGACTGACGAATCATCGAAACTTCAATCTTATCTAAATTTTTATTAAAACGTTGTGTTAAATCCATCACTGTCACCTCTTTGCAATTATGCCTTACATTATATCAAAAACTCAAACGCATTTAAACACCAAAAAAAGCTAGCCCAAGCTAGCTTTAGTCTATTTATGGCCCATTTCAAACAAAGGTGACAATGGACGTTTTTCATGAATACGAATAATTGCCTCTGAAATCAAATCAGCAATTGAAATTTGTTCAATCTTATCAATCAAACGTTCTTCTGGAAGATAAATCGTGTCCAATACGACAAGCTTCTCAATAGCAGATTTTTGAATATTATCAAGTGCTGGACCTGACAATACAGGGTGAGTACATGAGGCATAGACATGAGTTGCACCAGCTTCAGCAAGCGCATCCGCCGCATGACAGATTGTACCTGCAGTATCAATCATATCATCAATCAAGATACATGTTTTACCTTCAACGTTACCAATGATATTCATAACCTCAGAAGTGTTCATTTTATCAACACTACGACGCTTATCAATGATTGCGATTGGTGTTTTCAAACATTGAGCAAGTTTTCGTGCACGAGTCACACCACCATGGTCTGGAGAAACAACAACAACATCATCTCCAGTAAGACCAGCACGATCAAAGTAATCTGCAATAAGTGGTGCACCCATCAAATGGTCTACAGGAATATCAAAGAATCCTTGAATTTGAGAAGCATGGAGGTCAACTGTCAAAAGTCGATCAACACCTGCAACCTCAAGCATATTAGCAACCAATTTAGATGTGATTGGCTCACGTGAACGTGCCTTACGGTCTTGACGTGCATAACCATAATAAGGCATAACAACACTAATCGTTTCTGCACTTGCACGTTTTAGCGCATCAACCATAATCAAGATTTCCATCAAATTATCATTTACAGGAGAGCTTGTAGATTGAAGAATAAAAACGTGATGACCACGGATAGATTCTTCAATATTAACTTGAATCTCACCATCTGAAAATTCACGAACACTTGATTTTCCGAGTTCAATACCCATTTTATCAGCAACTTTTGCTGCTAATTCCTGGTTAGACGATAAAGCAAACAACTTCAAATTCGTATAAGACATGATTTCCTCCAAAATATCTACTAAACCATTCTACCTTTTTTTAGATTGATTTTCAATGCAAAATAAATGGTGTCACAGTAACTTAACAAGACTAAAAAGATTTAACCTTAACCTCGACATTTTCCCGTCTAAAAGTAATTCCAGAAAGTAAAGACATTTTGCTATAAAATAAAAACGATTCGAGAAAATTCGAATCGCCTTTTTGTAGTCATTATGGGTAAATATAGTAT